>JAJQHG010000007.1 GCA_021199865.1 Methanosphaera sp.
TCCTTATGAATTCTCTGTAATAACACCTGAAATACTAGGAAATGTATATGAATCATTTCTTGGAAAAAAAATTAAAATAGCAAAAAATGAAGTTAAAATTGAAATAAAACCAGAATTATCCAAATCGGGAGGAATTTATTATACGCCACAGTATATCGTAGAATATATAGTTGAAAACACCCTTAGTAAATATCTAAAAAATATGAGTGTTACACAGGCAAGAAATATTAAAATATTAGATCCCACATGTGGTTCTGGAAGTTTCCTACTTGGAGCTTATAATTATTTACTAAGATGGTATAAAGAAAAATATTCCCATATGAAAAGACCACCAAAAGGTGTTATTTATACTGGTAGCAAAGAAGAAAAATTCCTTACATTACCCGAAAAACGTAGAATTTTAACAGAACATATTTATGGTGTTGATTTAGATACAGAAGCTGTTGAAGTAACAAAGTTAAGTTTACTACTAAAAGTTTTAGAAAATGAATCTCAACAAGTACTTGGAGATAATCTCTTACCTTATCTAGGTGATAACATTAAGTGTGGCAATAGTCTTGCTGAAACACATGATTTAACACTCACAGATCGAGATAACATTAAACAAATAAACCCCTTTGACTGGAAAGATGAATTTCCAGAAGTATTTACTAAAGATGAAAATTCAGGATTTGATGTAATAATAGGAAATCCTCCATACATACTAGAAAGAACTAATAAAAGTGCTTTTGATGGACTTCGAAATACTGCTTATTACAAAAGTAAAATGGATATTTGGCATTTCTTTGGAACAAAAGCATTAGATTTAGTAAAAAATAAAGGATTAATCTCATTTATTGCTCCAAGTAATTGGACAACAAGTTATGGAGCATCAATTTTTAGAAAAAAAGTCAGTCAAGAAGCTAAGATATTATCTTTTATAGACTTTGGAGCATACCCAGTTTTTAAAAAAAATAATAAAAATGTTGGAACAAACACCATGATATATCTCATGGAAAAAATGACTACAACAAATAATTATAAAACAAAATGTTCACAATTATTAACTAAAGATGTAACTATACATGATGTAAATAAATTTTTACATATACCAGAAAATACTGAAGAGAATAACTATCGAAGTTTTACTGCCCCTTTAACCAATAATACATTAGAAGAAGGATTTAGGTTAATGGAGGAAAAAGTAATTAATATTCTTAATAACATTGATCAATATAATACAATTACCTTAAATAAAAATGAAGTACGTCAAGGTATTGTATTCCCCCAAGATTATTTAAATAAAGGAAATGCTAAGAAATTAAAACGTGATGATGTGGGTGCAGGTATCTTCGTTTTAAGTACTAAAGAAAAGGATGAATTAAATCTTAATTCAAAAGAATTAAAAATAATAAAACCTTATTATACAACTACAGAATTGTCACGTTATTTTACTAAAAAAAAGAATGAACAATGGGTTATTTATACTAAAAAAGGAATCAAGTCAGAAATAAAAAAGTACCCTCATATTAAAAAACATTTAGATCGATTTAAAACAATTATAACTTCAGATAATAAACCATATGGTTTACATAGAGCCAGAAATGAAAATATTTTTTTAGGTAATAAAATAATTAGTCTTAGAAAATGTAGTGGAAGACCTCAATTTTCATATGTTGAATTTGATTGTTATGTATCCCAGACATTTAATATAATTAAAAGCGAAAGATTCAACTTAAAAACCTTAACTGGAATATTAAATTCGGATTTAATATATTTTTGGTTTAAAATGAATGGTAAAAAACAAGGTGAATGTTTACAAATCGATCAAAAACCATTACAACAAGTCCCAATAAAATATCCTGATTCTAAGATAGAAAAAGAATTAGAGGAACTTGTTGATCAACTACGTATGTTATATAGTGAATTGGATACTGCTTTAACTGATGATGAAAAGAGACCAATAAATCAGGAGATAAAATTTATAGAAAACAATATTAATACTATTGTATATGACTTATATAAAATTAGTGAAGATGAAATAGAACTTATTAATAGTCATATTAAATAGGAGGATATCTTATGCGTGTATTTCTAGCTATTGATATAGAAAACTACTTGAAAAATGATATATTAGAAACACAGGAAATACTTAAATCAACAGATTCTGCTCGTATAAAGCTTGTTGAAGAGGATAACATACACCTTACAATGAAGTTTTTTGGAGATGTAACTGACACTAAACTAGAGGAAATCATGGATACAATAGATTATGTTAAGGATGAATATGATCCCTATAACATGAAGCTATCACGTGTAGGTGCATTTCCTAACATTAAGCGTCCACGTGTAATCTGGATTGGATGTCATGATAAAGAGAAGATGACAAGTGACCTTATGCAGAACTTGGATTTTAACTTTGAGAAGATAGGTTTTGACTTAGAGCGTAGCTATACACCACACATAACTATTGGTCGAGTAAAACAAACCTATGATGATAATAGATTAAGAGAATTATTAAAGGATATTGAGTCTACATATTATGGTGATATGGAGGTACATAAGTTAACACTAAAGTCTAGTGAACTAACACCTAATGGACCCATATATGATACAATAGAAGAATTTAGTTTAATGTAGGATGATTATATGAGGATAGTTGTAGCAATAACTGGTGCTAGTGGTGTAATCTATGGTATAAGATTACTAGAACAATTAAATAGCCATGATATTGAAACACACCTAGTTATATCCCATGTTGCAATGGATATAATTGAATATGAGACAGATTACAGTATAAGTGATGTTTATAGTATGGCTAGTTATCACTATGATGAGAATGACTTGAATGCAGTTATTAATAGTGGATCATTCAGTTTTGATGCTACAATTATAATCCCATGTAGTATGAAGACACTCTCTGCTGTAAGTAATGGTTATGGAGATACTGCAATAACACGTGCAGCTGATGTATGCCTAAAGGAGAGACGTAAACTAGTAATTGTTCCACGTGAGACTCCTCTTAGAACAGTACACTTAGAGAATATGACTAATCTTAGTCGTGAAGGAGCAGTTATTCTACCAGCAATGCCTGGATTCTATCATAAGCCTGAGAGTATATCTGACCAGGTAGACTTTATTGTTGGTAAGATATTTGACTTGTTAGGTATTGATAACAAGTTATTTACTAAATGGGGTCAATAATAATATATAACAGAGATTGTATTAAGGAGGCTACTATAATGATATATTTCGAAATTACACCAGACGATGAATTTATTAAGACGGATAAAGTTCCAGGACCTACAAAGGAGGAAATAAGAGCATTAGTAATTAGTAAGACACACCTTACAGATGAGGATGTTGTTGTTGATGTAGGTTGTGGTACAGGCGGTTTAACAGTTGAATTTGCAAAACGTGTTAAGAGTGTTTACAGTATAGATATGAATCCTGATGCAATTGCCACAACACGTAAAAACCTTGAGAAGTTCGGCTTAACACATAAGGTTGAATTAATAGAGGAGGAAGGATATAAGGCACTTGATGATATTGAGGATTTCACTAAACTAGTTATTGGTGGTAGTGGGGGAAACCTTGAGAACATTATAAGAGAAGGATATATTAAGCTACCAGTAGGTGGACGTATAATCATAACATCTATTGTACTAGAAACAGCAACTGAAAGTGTACGTGTACTAAAAGAGTTAGGATCAGAGCCTGAAGTAGTTAACTTTAATGTGTCTAAGGGAACAGTCCTTGATCGTGGAGTAATGATGAAGGCACTAAATCCTATAACAATCATTAGTGCAAAGAAGATATAGAAATGGAGTATTGATTATACTCTTATTCTCCTCCCAACTATTTTTAAATTTATACTTGGTGATTCATATTTACAATGATATACTAGATGAGATTAAACCTTCAGATACACAAAGAAAAAATATGTTAGATTTCTCTAATAAGTTAATGGATATTATTACTAGTTATGCTAGTAGTCAGGGTATTAATATCACATGTCATCTTGTTGGATCTATGGCTAAGAAAACATCCCTGGTAAATAAGGCAGATATTGATATATTCATGGCATTTAGTCTAGACTGCCCACCAGAGGATCTAAAAAAGTATGGCCTAGAGTTTGGAAGACATGCAATAGAAACTATGAATGCTAAGTCACAGCTACGTTTTGCTTCACACCCCTATATTACAGGACTATTTGATGACTATGAGGTTGACTTTGTACCATGCTACAAGATTAGTGATGCTAGCCAGCTAAGATCAGCTGTTGATAGAACAATACTACACACTGAGTATATACAAAGTCATATGAGTGACTCTGAGGCTGATGAAGTACTATTATTAAAGAAGTTCATGTCCTCAGTTAATACGTATGGTGCTAACTATAAGGTTAGTGGATTCTCAGGTTATCTATGTGAACTACTAATATTAAGGTATAAATCATTTGATAATGTTATAAGAGAGGCTGCAACTAATTGGTCTGAAGGTGTAGAGATAGATCTAGAGAATTATGGTACATGTGGTAATTATAGTGATCCAATGATTGTAATTGATCCAACAGATGCTAATCGTAATGTTGCTGCTGCTCTAACTATTGATAAGTTCTCAGAGTTTATTATTGCAGCAAGAAATTACCTTGATAATCCTAGTAGAGAATATTTTAGTAAACATATTATTAATACATCAAAGGATGAGCTAAGTAATGCATTCATTGAGCGTGGTACTAGTACATATGTATTAAAGTGTCAGCTTGAACACTTACCAACAGATGTTATTTATCCACAGATTAATAAGACTACCAATTCCCTGGAGCGTGTGTCTAGAGGATATGATTTTAGTGTGATTGGTACTAGGTACTACATGGATGATAATGATGTGATGTATATTATCATAGAATATGAAACAAGTAGTCTTTCAAACATTAAGATACATAATGGTCCAAGAATCGATGATGTAAAAAATAGTAACAACTTTAAGAATAAATATCCTGATAGTTATATTCATAAAAACAGGTTGCAGACCATAAAAAATAGGAAATATAGTGATGTCATGTGTATGCTTAGGAGTATTCTAAAAAAGGAAAATATGAGTATATTAAAGCTAGGAAAGAATGTTAAAGAATCCCTAATAGATAACTATGAAATATATAGTATCCATGAGTTTATAAAAAAAGAAGAAGATTTAGATGAAGTATACTTATACCTACATCCAACATATGAGTTAAGTAGATAGTTATTTACGATCATACACAAATTCTGGTACAGCATCATCAAATGGGTCAAATGTCTCAATATTCTTTATAAGTGTTGACTTCATACTAACCTTAGAATGCAGGGTAGATGGAAGTCTAAGTATACGTTTTAAATCAATAGATACCTTAGTATCAGTTATACCCATATTAATACGACTTATAGCATTCATCAAGTCATTAATACGTCTTGGTCCTATCTTAGCAATAAATGGACCCCAATAGTCAAACTCTGATAGTAGTGACCTATACTTTAAGGTATCGAGTAATAATTTCCTATTCACATCTATTTTTGTATCCTTTGTTAAGTGATCAATTGAATACCTAGACCATTTAATAAAGTTTTTTGGATATCCATAGGGTATTGATGATGGTTTAAGCTTTGTAGCATCACTACTAGTATTAATCTGTGGAATCTTTGCTCCAACAATGTATTGAACAATATCACCCCTAAGATCACTGGATGCCTCCATAACATTCTCATCAAGTACTCTTACATGGTATCCTCTACCAGAGTAGACCATGTTAATATTATGTAGTCCTAGATCAGATTTGAGTGTATCATTAATCATTAATACTATGTCCTTTGCCTGATTGAGACATTTATCACATACTTGTCCTTCACTACATTCACATGTACGTACAGGTATATCCTTAGCATCAACATCAAATACTAGCTCTGACATCTGCCAACCTTCACGTCTTTGAGGCTTATTATAGTATGCTACTGATACATATGCTGCAAATGGCTGTTTTACCTTGATAAATCGTCCAAGATGTAATCCATCCCTAAATACTTTATATCTATCATTTGGTCCATTACCTATATGATCAAACCCAAACTCACGACTAGTGATTGATTCTGTGATAAAGTCTGGGATATCCTTATAATTCCACTCCTCCTTATAGAAGATTTTTCTTTCATACTTTGTTGCAGGTTTTAATTCAATCTCCACTATTATCACCACTAGTATTAGTATTCTGTTGTTTTGATTGTATAGCACGCATCCTGTTATAGTATGTTAGTGGATTTCCTATCTTCTTACAATCCTTACATGGTATGCATAGGTTTGGTAGGTGTAGTTTTATTTTTTCACAACTCATTGGTGTATACCAACGTGTTTGTCCCTCATTTTCTATTTGTAGGCTATCATGCATTCCAAAACCTAGTTTTGAGTTAATATTAATCTTCTCTTGTGGCTGATCCTTAAATAGGGGTGGTCTACAATTGTTTGCTGCCTCATATATTAGGGGTATTACCTCACTATTTGTAATGTCAAGGTTAGTATCTACATCTGAGACTTTAATTGTTTGTCCTTCTAGCTTAAATACTCCTGGATATAATCGGGCATATGATATGAATGGTGTTAGAAATAGTACTATTGCATCGTTTCTTCCACCACTCTTTATTCCCTCCATACACTTCTTTACACATGGTGGGAATGCATCCATGTTGAATGGTACTGGTTGATTATCACTTGTTCTATTTGTAGCTGATCCAAACTTAGCTATTTGTACCTCTTTTTGTATGTCTTTTAGGCTTTGGGCAATATCTGTCATAATAGGATTTGGTTCTACCATACGATCAGACATTGCCTCTACATTTTCTATGTACTGCTTGGTGTAGAACATTATTGTACTCTTTATTAGTTTTATTTTCAAGTCTAGTCCACATGTTGCATTATATAGGCTTTGTGGATTCCTATGCTCTATCATGTGTGCATATTCATTATGGAAGTCCTCGTATTCTATTATTATACGTCCATTAGAGAGTATTAGTTCATCAAGATTTATTTCACCTATTTCTAGTACATCCTTTATATCATACCAGTATAAGTTGTTAGTATCATATAGTTGGCTTAATGTTTCTCTAATATAGATTTCCTGGTAGTTATTTGGTTCACTTCGTAGTCTATCTAGTCTCTGGGAGATTAATTCTCCCTCTAGGTTTATCATTATGTTTGCCTCATGACTATCACTACCATAGCCTATTGCTATAGCTTGACATAATAGGTAGAATGATACTACATCATATTCATAGATATCAGAGTCAAATAGGTATCTATACTTTTTCTCATCATAGTTGTCTGTATTTCTTAGTTGATACCATTCATACTTGGATATTGATAGATCTTTTATTGTTGTTGGTATGTCAAATTGTTGATTACCAGAGTATTTGATTATGTTTATTAGGTCTTCATTATATTTGTCTATTGAGTCAATTTGTCCTAGACGGCTTACAATCTCTTTAGCATCAGTGCTAAATGGGTTTACAAATGATGTTTTTATCATGATGTTTATATATCTGTGTGTCATGTTTGTAATAATTTAGTATAAGAAGTTTGCAAGAAAGTCTAGAAACATTTATATTTTCACTAGTTTTATAAAAAAGATGTATATTGCAATAATTTCTAGAAATCTTATATTCCTAGTAAAATAAATATTCTATTAAAAACAAATATTATTAATAATAACTAACTACGATACATACTAGGAGAAAACCTAGTTCAAATTAAAAAGTGGAGAATAAATTAATGAGTAAATTATTTATTTCATGTGCTCTACCATATGCTAATGGTGCATGTCACCTAGGACATCTAAGATCAACATATATCCCAGCAGACATCTATGCTAGATATAATAGATCTAAAGGTGTAGATACTCTACTTGTATGTTCTAGTGATGAACATGGAACACCAATATCTGTTAGAGCCGAAAAAGAAAACAAAGACCCAAAAGAGATTACTGACATATATCATGAATTAATAGGCAATGATTTAAAGGCATGTAACATATCTCTAGATAGTTATAGAAGAACTACTGACCAAATGCATTATAAAATGGCACAGGAGTGCTTCCTAGACCTATATAATAGGGGATATATCTATGAGAAAACAATTAATCAATTATATTGTGATGAATGTGGACGTAGCCTTCCAGATAGATATGTAGAAGGATTATGTCCATACTGTGATAGTGAGGCACGTGGAGATCAATGCGAAGTATGTGGAAGACATCTTGATCCAACAGAGCTAAAAGAACCACACTGCTTAATATGTAATGGAACTCCACACATACAAGAATCTAATCATTACTATTATAAGTTAAATGGGTTTGAAGAACCACTACGTGAATGGATAGAGTCAAATGAACATCTACCAGGCAATGTTAAAAACTTTGCACTTGAATGGATCAATGATGGTCTAAAAGACTGGGTAATGACACGTGACATGAATTGGGGAATACCTGTACCAATTGAGGGAGTAGAAAACAAGGTATTATATGTATGGGCAGAAGCATTCATAGGATACCAGTCATCAGCAGCAACATGGGCCAAAGAACATGATCTTGACTGGATGGATTACTGGAATGATAAGGCAGTCCACTTTATAGGAAAGGATATTATTTATCATCATACAATCTTCTGGCCAAGTATGCTTATGAGTCGTGAAATGAAACTACCATACTCTGTTGTAGGTGGAGGATACTTATCCCTAGAGGGACGTAAGATGTCTACTAGTAAGGGATGGGTTATATGGGTAAAAGAATTCCTAGACAAGTTTGATAGTGACATGCTAAGATACTACATGGTTATAAATGCACCACTAAACAGGGATACTGACTTCTCCTGGGATGACTTCCAAAGACGTGTGAATAATGAGTTAATAGATAACCTTGGAAACTTCATACATAGAACATTCACATTTACTAACAGATTCTTTGATGGAAAAGTACCAGAGAAGGGTAGCTTTAGTGAGTATGATGAAGAGTTTGAGGCAAAAATCAAGGCATTACCTGATATTGTAGGAGATGCTATTGATGAATTTGAGTTCCGTGATGGACTACTAGAAATCATGAATACAACAAAGTATGCAAACAAGTACTTTAATGATAAAACTCCATGGAAAGCTGTAAAAGAGGATATGGAGAGTGCTAAAACAACATTATATCTTGCTAACCAACTAGCACATACACTTGCAGTAGTCCTAACACCGTATATCCCTGAAAGTACACAGAAAATTAGAGAAATATTAAATATGCCAACAGAGATAGTGGATGGATTCATGGAATATGAAAATAGGAAACCAGTTGTAATGTGGGATGAAGCAAAGGAATTCCTACCAGCAGGTTATGAGGTTAATAAGCCTACACCACTCTTTGAGAAAATAACAGATGAAGAGATTAAAGAAGAAAAAGAGAAATTATATGCTCTAGAAGAAACACAAGAAAATGAAGAAGAGGAAGATGAAATGTCAGATAAAATAAGTATAGATGAATTTGGAAAGGTACAATTAGTAGTAGGACAAGTTAAAGAAGCTGAACGTATAGAAGGCTCAAAGAATCTCTTAAAACTACAAGTAGATTTAGGTGAAGAGATAAGACAAGTAGTAGCAGGATTAGCAAAGAAATATGCTCCTGATGAGTTAATTGATAGAAAGGTTATTGTTGTAGCAAACCTTGAACCAGCAAAACTCTTCGGAGTAGAATCTAATGGTATGCTCCTAGCTACTGATAGTATGGAATTATTAACAACTGATGGAAACGTTGGTGAATATATAAAATGAGCGACCTCCTAGTGACAAATAGTGAGAAATTCCTCAAGGAAATTCAGTCAAATCCAGTGATAGCTGAGAGAATTGAGGATTTCGAGAGTTTTTCTGAGATCTATAGTTACCTGAAAAATAATATTATTGAACTTGAGGATCTACGTAACAAGATGGAGATTAAAGGATATACCTCCCCCTATGGATCCATGAAAAGATTTAGTAAGTCAGGTAATAATGCTGAGATTATACCTGATGATGTTCATGATCAGTCAAGACATGCACAATATTTCCGCATAAAAGCATCATATAAAAAGAACACATTAGATCAAGTTAAAACAGCAATAGCGTCTCATAAAATTGCTATAGGTCATATTGAGGAGTATAGCCGTATAATATGTGAGGATTGTGGGACTAACTACACTACAAGTGGAATTGAGGATATCCTATTAAAAGATGATGACGAGAAAATTATAGGTTATAAGTGTAGCTGTGGACGTGACAAGTTTGATTATATACCTAACCATGAAGCTATATCAAGACTCGGAATCATCAAGTATCTTCCTCTAGGAGGAGAATATCTCCTGAAACGTTCCCAACTAACAAATTATAGTCTTGAAGCATACCGTAAATTAATTAAGATTATGCGACAAGAAAAACGTGGAATAGTAAAAAGTATCACTGTCATTGCTAAGATAAGAGATGAAGAAACTGGCCGATGGTCTACAAAGAAAATGAACCTGGATTATGCTGATGAATCCAAGTATGAGTTAGAACTACGTAAGAAGTATGGATCTAACAATGTACGTATAGAATTATTCCAGATACATCATAATAAGCCAGCATTACTGAATGATCAATATGCACAGAATGCCCTTGCAATAGCATATGTACAGTACTCAGAACACATTGTTAATAATGATATTGATGATATTGTACGCCAACACATCCATAACATGGATAAGATTGATACATATAAAAATATTAAACAAGAGTCCCATCGTGATGCTAGTAGACTAGCCAGGCAGGCTGAAGAGAGAATAGAGCTTGAGGAAGAATTAAATTACATTAATCTTAAGAAGCATAACTTAATAAATAAGGATCATTCACTTGATCGTGAATTATCAGAGGATCTTAAGAGAGAAGGTCAAATAAAGAAGCATTTCTATATTGAGACTCCTAAAACTATGCTATTATGGGACATATTTAAGTATTATCTTACAACAAATGAGAACAGGCGTATAAATTATCCTGGATCATTTCCTAACCTTAGACCATCAATAGATTCTAATCAGATGAAAGTGTTTGATGAACCATTCAATAAGGATATAGTTAAATTACTACAAAATAATGATGAAAATATTGATGTTATACCTAATATGAAGGAAACACTCCAATATAATATGGAGCTAGAAAACAAGTGTAAGAAATTACACATTAAAAGTAATCATGCAGCACGTGGTGCAATATGTCTAAATAGTAAGGCAGATATTTCTCTCAATAGAGCAGCAAAACTATTATATGTTGATATTGATGACGTTACAAAAGAGAAAGAATCACTACGTAAAATAGAGAAACCATCAACAAATAAAGCTAAGAAGTTTTTAGAGATTATTAATAAGTAGGGATAATATGGCATCGAAGATACATGTTAATAAGCCATTAACATCACGTTTAATTATTGAATTACTAGACAGTAATCCAGACCTGGAAGAGATTGAGTGTCCACATAGCTTGTATGAGAGAACATCAAATGTATACCTTGAAGCATTATCTGAACTAGGTATACGTATAAGTACTGTTGCACAGCGTGGACGTCCAAAGAAATATGATGAGAATATTAAAAGCGAAATAAATACTATGATAGATGATGGGCTAAGTCCTAATACTATAGCTAACCGTCTACATATTAATGTGAAAACTGTTTACTATCTAAAGAATAAGAAGCTGAAACAAGGACCTAAGTCTAAGTACACCGATGATACAAAGCAAGAGATCTTTTCATTAAAATCTAAGGGAATATCTGTTAAGAATATATCAGATAAATTAAATATTCCTACTAGAACAATATATCATATACTTAAGAATGAAACTCCTATGGGAGGCTAATAATTGACTAACTTAATATTAACTAGTACTATCTGTGGAGTTATAGCATTTCTTATAACATTCATTACAATGCCAAACCTAATTAAGAGACTTAAGAATGCTAATATTGTGGGTAGAGATATTCATAAGTTGGCAAAGCCTGAAGTTGCAGAGATGGGCGGTATTGGTATAATACTAGGTTTCTCTATAGCTATAATGGTTGGAGTATACTTGTATCCTGAGTGGCAAGCACAACTGACTATTAGTTTAGTTGTAATACTGCTTACAGGTATTATTGGTATGGTTGATGACTTAATAATGCTCTCATCTGTTGAGAAGCTAGTACTTCTATGGGTTGCAGGTCTTCCTATTATGTGGGTTACTCCATCAAATGTAGGAATTCTCTATATGCTAGCTATACCTATTGCTGTGAGTATTGCTGCTAATCTTACTAATATGTTAGCAGGACTTAATGGTATAGAGACAGGTCTTGGTGTAATAGCATTTACATCACTAACTATTTCATGTATTATAATGAATAAGTATGATGTTGCTATAATTTCCTGTTCAATGCTTGGAGCACTAATAGCATTCCTATTTTATAATAAGTATCCAGCCAATGTGTTCCCTGGAGATGTTGGTACACTAATTATTGGTGCATGTATTATTATTATCGCCTTTATTGGTAGGGTTAAGATCATTGCATTTATTGTATTGATTCCTAACATTATTGATGGTTTACTTAAGTTTAGAAGTGTTGGAGTAATGGAACGTCAACAACATAAACCAACACAGGTAGATAGTGAGGGTAGACTAGTAGCACCTGAGGGTGGATTTAACTCTCTAATTAGATCTATTCTCAAAAAACCTATGAAAGAATCTGATGTTGTGCATATTGTATGGTTTATAGGTATACTATTTGGTATTCTTGGTATTGTTGTAGCATACCTTAATAAGGGTGCTATAGTATAATTACTCTTCTCCCACTATTTTTTTTATATCCATCGTACATTACGTGTAGTTATTATATAATTATTTGAGTATGCTGGATCATAATACGTGTTTGACTCATTAGTTTTATTGAATGTATCAGTTATACTCTTTCTTAGATAATAGTTTATACGACTACCAAGGATGTATTTCTCCTGGCTTGTAAGACTCCTTGATGTGTGGAGTGTTACTTGTATTTCCATGTTCTTACCATCTATATAGGAATCTATCTTTACTATATCTATTGTTGTTGGCATAAGCAGTGCCTGATAGCTTTCTTGGTATTTATTATAGGTGTCATTATAGTACATTGCATATCCATTCTTATCTACACCATTTTGTATGCCTGTATGAGCTGCTGTTATTATTGTGTTCTCTTCTGTTTGTGATAGTATCATGTTTGTTATACTAATTAATACTACTAATATTACGAATACTAGTAAGATGTATTCTACTACTATTTGTCCTTTATTATTCATGATGATTTCTTTTTAATAATAATTTATATTAATTCTAATTTTATGTTAATTGATTTATGTATACTGTATTGTTAATATTTTTAAACTCATATACATATGATGGTAATAAAATATAATTTTTAGATCCAAGACTGTTTTTAGATAAATAGTCATTACTAGCTATTTGATAGTGACTATTAACATAGATCGCTGTAGAATTAATTTTTACTATGTATGATTCTGTGTTAATAGTTGATGGCATTGTATAAGTAGTAACATAACCATCACCAGATGTATAAGTATTATCTATAACGTTAGCTAGTGAATCTAGGAGTATTCTTGCATCTGCCCTGTTTTGTGTCTGTTCCATATTCTCTAGTTGAATTGTAGCTAAGGATATAGTTAATGTAATAATTATTAGTAGTACTAGTATTGTTGTTATAAATTCTAGATTTATAATACCTCTTGTATTCATATAATATAATAT
>JAJQHG010000085.1 GCA_021199865.1 Methanosphaera sp.
CTTTTTGACATATATACTTTTATAAAAAACTAAATTATATATATATATAAAAATAGAATATATATTATGTATATATACAACATGTATATTTAGATCGAAAATTTTTTTTTAAATAAATAATTAAGTACAAAACTAGATTTTAATAGGGAGTAATAATATGGCAAAAATGGGTTTTGGATTAATGAGACTACCATTAAAAGACAAAGATGATATTAAAAGTATAGATTATGATCAAGTTTGTGACATGGTAGATGAATATATGTCACGTGGTAATAAATATTTTGACACAGCTTTCGGATACCATGACGGTTTTAGTCAAGATGCTCTAAGAAAAGCTGTAGTTGAAAGATATCCTCGTGATTCATATATTGTTGCTAATAAATTACCAATATATCAGATTACAAAGGAAGAAGAATTAATTCCATCATTTGAGGAGGAATTAGAACGTACAGGCCTTGAGTACTTTGATTACTATTTAATGCATAACGTATCTGGATTTTCTGAGCCAGGATTTATAGGTGTAGATTCATTTAAATATGCTAATGAATTATTAGCAGAGGGTAAGATTAAACATCTAGGAATGTCTTCTCATGCTGATGCAGAATATATTGATAACATTTTAAGTAAACACCCCGAACTTGAATTCATCCAGTTACAAATTAATTACCTTGACTGGGAAAGTGAAGTAATTCAATCAAAGAAATGCTATGAAGTAGCACGTAAATATAACTTACCCATTATAATCATGGAACCTTTAAAGGGTGGATTTTTAACTAATATACCTGAAGAAGCTAAGAAGATATTAAATGACTATAATGATGATTCACCAGTTAAATGGGCACTACGTTTCTGTGCAAGTCTTGAGGGTGTTGAAATGATATTATCTGGTGTTAATAGTCTTGAGCAGATGAAGGAGAATCTCGACGTATTTGATGATATAACACCATTAAATAATGAAGAGATGGAAGTTCTTAAAAAAGCTACTGAAGCTATAAAGAGTAAAATAACAGTTCCATGTACAAAATGTAATTACTGTGTTGAATTCTGTCCACAAAGTATTAACATACCAAAGATATTTGACATATATAATTCTGAAATGATTGAACAAGCTGATGGATATACGGCATTTGGTAATGCATATTGTAATTATATTAGAGTAGAAGGTAATGGTTTTGCTTCTGATTGTATTGAATGTGGAGCATGCATAAAGCAGTGTCCACAGCATATAGATATACCTTCATTCTTAGTTGATGTAAAGAATCGTTTTGAAACAGAATTATATGGTTTTAAACAAGAATAATTATCTTATTTCACCTCCACCTTTTTTATAATACTTTTTCTATATAAACTATTATCTATTAATAAGTGATTCTTATGAATAATTTAGGATTTAGTTTTAAACAGATACATCTAAATAATAGTAATGATCCCTCCAGCATAGATTATAATCAATTAACTGCTATGGTTGATTATTATATGGATGCAGGTTATAATTTCTTTGATGTAGATAGCTCCAACAATGGATTATATGAAAGTACTTTATATGAGAGTGTGATAAAACGATATGATCGAGATCAAGTAGTAATATCAGATAAACTTCCAACAATAATCTTTGATGATAATTATGATTTAGAGTCTATATTTAATAATCAATTAAAGCGTTGTGGTGTTGATTACTATGATTATTACCTTATAGATATAGATCAATATAGTGAGAAAATATTTACAAAGAAGGATTCATATGACTTTCTAGAAAACCTTAAAAAGGATAATAAAGTCCTAAATACTGGTATAAAATTCAGTGGAATGCCTCATTTACTAGATAATATACTTTCTAGCTACTGTGATTATATTGATATTATAGAGTTACCATTAAACTACTTAGATTGGTATGATACTAAGGGTATTTCATCACAAAGATATTATGATGTAGCATCAAAATATGATTTAGATATCATTGCATTTGATCCATATAAAGATTTATCCACAATACTTCTACCAGATGTAGAACAGAAAGCATATAATACTTCACATAAAGAATTAGCACTAAGATATCTTATGCAATTAGATGGTGTTTGTGGTATCATTAATGATTTTACTTCACTAGTTGATCTTAAAACTATCTTAAATATTGATTTTAAACCCTTAACAGATAAGGAACATGAAGAAATAGAATCTATTATATCCCTAGTTAACCAAGAGAAAGTTATTAATTGTATTGATTGTGGTATTTGTGTAAATACTTGTCCTATGGATATACCTATCTCAAAATACTTCTACTTATATAATGCATACAAGTTATCTGATGATCTAGATTCTACGAGAGCATACTATAATTCTTATGCTAATAATTTAAAGTATAGGCGTGCATCTGATTGTATTAATTGTCGACAATGTATTAAGAAGTGTCCAGAGAAGATTGATATTTTATCACTTCTTAAAGACTTGGCTGATATTTTTGATTTAATCTAGAATTAATCTTCCTATTTTATTTATTTTACTACTTTAATCATATTATTATATGAACATATTATAATGTAAGATTTATTAGTTTTCAT
>JAJQHG010000117.1 GCA_021199865.1 Methanosphaera sp.
AAACATGCCTAATCAAAAATATTATAATTAATAATTACAATTTATTATATTAATATATCTATATCATAGAATATTTAATTTTAATACTACATTATAAGTAATTAAGTAATATAACTTAAAACATAGATATAATATAATTTGATAAAATATTAAAACAGTGATAATTTAATTTACATAAATATCCATGGAGTAAGGATATTTATTCTAACACACATTCATAAAATTGTGGGGGTATTGATATGATTAATGTAAATGTTAAAAGATATGATCCAGTTAAAGATGAAAGCTACATGGAATCATATGAGGTTGAGAAGTCTAATAAGATGAAAGTTCTAGATGCACTCCAACAAATAAATGATAAATATGATGCAAATATTGCTTATAGGTACTCCTGTAGGGCAGGACAATGTGGATCATGTGCAATAAAGATTAATGGTAAAGCAGGTCTGGCATGTAAAATAGAAGTACAAGATAATGATACGTTAGAGCCATTAGACTTTGAGGTAATAAAGGATTTAGTAGTAAATCGTGAAACACTAAATCAGAAGGGTTGTGACATTAATTTATACATGTCATCAGAGGATTCAACTGATAATAATACAATACCATCCATAATTAACCCTAACACCTATGAGAAGACAACATCACTAAGACGTTGCATAGACTGTTACTCATGTATATCCATGTGTCCGGTAATACCTGAATTTGATGATTATGTTGGACCATACTTTATGAGAGCACTAACAGATATTTCATTTGATCCACGAGAGGATACATCACGCAGTGAGGATGCAGTAGAATTGGGATTATATAGTTGTACCTCCTGTGGTCAGTGTAGTGTTACATGTCCAAAGGAAATAAATATATATGGAAAAGCTATAGAAAAGCTTAGAGAACGTGTATGTAGAGAGAATGAAGGACCACTAGAAGCACATAAGAACATACTTAAGATGGTGACAGATACTGGTCGTAGCGTAGTAGCAGACCCTGAGAGTAAATATCCTGAGGGTTTCATTAAGGAATATAACAAGACCCATAACCCTGAGGATAAACCAAAAATAGCATTCTTTACTGGTTGTATGATTGATTATAAGTTACCCTGGATTGCCGAATACACTGTAAAAATACTCTCCAAACTTGGATATGATGTTGATATACCAGAAGAACAAGTATGCTGTGGATCACCACTAATTAGAACAGGACAAACTGAGATTATACCAACACTAGTTAAGAAGAACTATGAAGCATTTAAGGACTATGATATTATATTAACTGTGTGTGCTGGTTGTGGATCAACACTAAAGAATAATTACCCTGAGTATGGAGTAAATCTTAATGTTATGGATATATCCGAGTTCCTAGTAGATAAAGTGAAAAAAGAGGATACTAATAAATTAGACTTAAAAGTAACTTATCATGATCCATGCCACCTAGTACGTGGACAGGGTATTAGTAGTCAGCCACGTGAGATACTAAAGAATATTAATGGTGTAGAATTTATTGAGATGGAGAAGCCTGATCAATGCTGTGGTGCTGGTGGTGGAGTAAAAAGTGGTAGACCAGAAATAGCAGATGCATTATCAGATCGTAAGGTTGAAATGATTGATAAACTAGATGTTGATCATGTTATAACAATCTGTCCATTCTGTGAGTTTAATATAACAGATGCATTAAATAGAAATAATTCTAATACAACCATGATGAACCTAATGGAATTATTAAATAAAGCATATGAATAATTCCACCTATTAACACTTTTTTTTTTGAAAAATAGTAATTTTATAATATATTATAATGTAATTATATCATTAAACACACATCAACATATTTTCATTACACTTATAATTTTTACTTGTTTTAAAATATTCAATATTTCTTATCCTCAGAATATATATATATATATCATCTTATTTTAAAGAATATTCTTTGTTATTAATTTAATAGAAATAATAAAAAAAATGGAAGAATAAAAAAAGGAGTTTATACATCAATATAATCTTTATCTTGATTAAAACCAGCTGTTACTCCTAAGAAGATTAAATATATACCTATTATACCTCCTAGATGTACAGGGTTACTAACATAGTTTCCTACTATCATGTAAATAATACCGAAGAGTATGGATGCTAAACCTAATATAAGCATTGGTTTTGAGTGTCTGGATACAACAAGACTAAATCCACCATACATTATCATGAAAAATCCAAGAATATATATAATATAGCTTACTAGTGTAGATAAGAATTCCTGATTAAACATTAGACACCAACTGATTATTAGGGATAGTATTGCTAGTATTACTGTTAATATACCAATGTTTCTATTAAACTTAAACATAACTGATGCTGATATAATCATTAATAAGCCTATGAGTAAGAACATGATACCTGTGACAACACTAACAGTCATAGTAGACATTTGTGGAAATAGTATAGCTATGAGACCTAATAATATAAGCATTGATGAATTTGTAGTTAAATGAAATTTAGGAAAATTAATAGTATGACCCTCCTTAAAATAATTAATTCTTATATCTATAATACAAGATTAATATA
>JAJQHG010000010.1:0-5656 GCA_021199865.1 Methanosphaera sp.
ATATTATGTTTGAAGTACGAGTATAAAATAATATAAATAAATACGAAAAATTAGTGATATTGAGTGTGCAACCACATTTAAGGATAGATTAATAGGATTAATGAATAAGACTCACTTTAGTGGACTAATATTTAGACAATATAATGGTTCAAGGCTAAATGGAGCAATTCATACACACTTTATGAAGAAAACAATAGATATAATCGATGTAGATAATAATATTATTGTGGTTAGTGAAGTAGTTACTCTATAGCCCTGGAAGTACTATCTTCCAGAGAATGGTAATATAAAGTATATTATAGAGCTACCAGAAAATAGTATAACTAAATACCATATAATGATAGGAACTAAGGTTAAAGTCGTGAAAACATGAAAAAAGAAGAGTATTATACATCAAATGAGATGAAAGGACGATGTAACCTGCAAGATGCTATGAACACGACTAGAGATAAACTAAATCTAGGGTCATTTAATGAAGATGACTTTGATGTAGTACCACTAACAATTAGAGATGAACGTATACCACCAGAATTTGATAACTATCGTATAGTACACATAACAGATATACACTTAGGCCAGTGGATAAATGAGACAAGACTACATGGAGTAGTGGATATGGTAAATAACCTTGATCCAGACATGATAGCTATAACGGGAGATTACTTATCATATCAGACAAAGTATGTAGGACAACTAGCTAAGTGCCTAAAACCACTTAGAGCTAATGATGTAATACTATCGGTACTAGGAAACCATGATCACTGGACAGATCCTACTAAAATTAAACAGGAGTTAAGTAAATGTAACATAATAAACCTTGAAAATGAGGTTTATACCTTACATAGAGATGGTGCAAAGTTACAAGTAGCAGGCATAGATAGTGTAACCGAAGGCAAGGATGATATGAATAAAGTTAAAAGTCAGCTTGAAGAGAATGTAGGTGCAATAATGTTAGTACATGAACCAGACTTTGCTGATACAACAGCACAGTATGATGAGTTTATACTCCAATTATCAGGACATAGTCATGGAGGACAAATCACCCTACCAAAGATTGGAACACCTATCAGGGGAAAGAACTTCATAAAATATCCTGCAGGACTATATAAGACCAGAAACCTTAATCATTATACTAATAGAGGTGTGGGGACAAATACATTCTGGTTAAGAATTAAATGTCCTCCAGAAATAACAAACATAAGACTAAAGAGTAGATAAATATGAGAATTATATGGGCAATAACAGGTGCAGGACACCTACTAAATGAAAGTATAGACGTTCTAGATAAAATCTCATATAAACATGAAATAACACTCACACTATCACGTGCAGCATGTGAAGTAATACAAGTATATGGACTAAGAAGTAGAATAGAAACTATACTTAAACGCAACTCCAATAATAAATGTATCAAGGATAATGATGAAGCATATAGTTATCCTTTTAGTGGTAAACTAACACATAACAAGTATAACTTAATAATAGTTTCACCAACAACAGCTAATACAACAGCTAAGATTGTTCATGGAATAGCCGATACCCTGATAACTAATATTATAGCACAATCAGGTAAAGGACAGATCCCCCTACTAGTTATGCCTGTAGATCAAAAGGAGGGCTTAATAAAAACAGTTATCCCACCATACATTAATAAGGATAAGTGTATGCTATGTAGCAAGTGTAGTGCTAATACTATGTGTCCAGTTAGTGCCATTAATCCACCAAGTATTGATTCAACAATATGTATTGGGTGTAAGAAGTGTAGTGATAGTTGCCCATATAATGCAATAATAACAGATGAAGTAATAGAATTATATATTAGGCATGTTGATGCTATGAATACTAAAATGCTTGATACAATTGAGAATATTACTACTGTACTTCATCCTAACAAAATACTAGAATATATTGAAAAAATAGAATAATTAAAATCTCTTTAAAAATAGAATAAAATCTTAATTTAATTTAGAATAGAAATAGTAGGAGAAGTTTATTTAGAAGAAGTTTATTTAGGAGAAGTTTATTTAGAAGAAGTTTATTCTCCAACTAAAAATAATCTCCTTATGATCATGGTTAATAATATTTTAATTCTTATTTTTCTTTAGTGTCCATGTTTTTCTTAAAGAATTTATATACATTTTCTGCCCCATAGATAGACCCATGATCATCCCAACTTGATGGGTGTAATATGAAGGGGTATTGTTGTGTACCTCCAGCACCACCATGACTACCAATTAATTCCTCAAATGCATATACTTCATCTTTTACTTCATCATATTCACTGTTAACAAGAATATCTGGCACATGATCAAAGCTATCTGTACGTTTAAGCTTACCTATTGTTTTAGTGCCAAAGTTGTCAAGGAAGTGATCACCAACATACTTATCCTCACCCAAATAATATATATTATCATCTTTTAGTATCATTGTTCCAAAAATACTACTTCTTACCATTACAAATCCTATACCAGGATGATTTGCAAGTGTAGACACTAATCCTGGGAATGCATCCTCTAATTGTTCATATGTTAATCTCTCAGACCAATCAGTAAAGTATATTAATCCAAGATTTCCTGATGCTAATACAATAGATTGTACCTCATCAATACTTACTACATCCCTACTTAAATCAATATTTATACCATTACTCTTAAGAAAGCTTTGTATACGTTCTATTACAGGTGTGTTAGATAACAGGATATTATTATCTAGTCTATTATTTCTGAGTTCAGATCTTAATTCACTTATCCTTTTAACAACATTCTGGTTTCTAATTGTTTCTTTAGGTTTGAATAATTCAAACTGCTGTAGGAAGTGGTCATCATTAGAATGAAGAATACTATGAACAACTATATCCTCAGGTAGATTATCCTCTACCAAGTCTTTGAGAGTATAACCATACTTCATCTTAAATGTTGGACCATTAGATTGTCCATGATCAGATAAGATTACTATGTCATAGTCACGCTTTGAATCCTTTATTGCATTCTCAATCTTTTCTATTTGTGAATCAATAGATTCTAATGCTCGGTATGAATCCTGGTTTCTTATACCAGAATGGTGTGCTATCTCATCATAACCCATATATGTTGTATATATAGCATTTTTAGTACCCTCATATATATCTCCAAGTATAGAGTATGTGGATGCCTCCCTCATAACAACATTTGCTCCAGCACGTGCAACATAATACTTTAAACCCCTAAACCTAAGACGTGGCCTAATATTACGTACAAGGTGTATTATACGTGAGATAAACTCTGCAAGCATGTCTCCAAGGAATAATACTAATAATCTTGCAATAAAGTAGGGTGAACTATACAAGTAGTACCATGATGTTGTAAATAGGGAGCTAAAGGATACAAGATGACTGAAAGTTAATATGTTATCCTCTGCATCACCAGAGAATAAGTTACTTCTACTTGCACCATTATCTGAGAGTAAACCGTTACCATCAGATATTACATTTTCAATATACTTTGAGTCACTAAACTTGTTTACTGTAACAATTTTATCATCATTCTCCTTTTCTACCCATCTAAAGGATATAATATTCCTATTATTTCCATGAAGAATACCTGCCTGACTAGAACCTGTCTGGCTTGAAAGATCAGTTTGCCATGATATAAGTTTATGTGAACCCTCATCAATCCACCTTCTTAATGTTGGCATGTAACCATGATTTATGGCATCAAGTAGAACATCATGTGCTAATCCATCAATTTCTAAGTAAATATAACCCTTCTTATCAGGAATATCAGTTACTGTACGCTCAATAGTATTCTTCAACACATAATTATAATATGTACCGTGATCCATACCAAGAACTATTGATAAGAGGCCATTTATTATACCAATTAGTAGTGGTATTGTAAATAGAGACCATCCCTCAAGATATAATGATGGTATAAAATAACTCATTAATCTAAGTAGTAATCCATCAAGTAGAAATGATCCAAAACCCATCGTGAGAATAAGAAATCTTAGAGAAATATATGACAATATTGGCCATAGTAGTGCATTAATAATCGATAAACTAATTACCATTATGAATGCTGTCTGGAAATCTGGGAAATTTAATATTCCTATGTAAGGTGCTAATAAAAATAAGATTAATACTTCAAGAAATACGAATAATGCTAATTTAAGTATATAAATAGTTGTATCTTTAATATTACTAGTCATATTCGCAATCTCCTACTATGTATGAAAGAGGAGGAGAAAATAAGTAATATGAATACACTCTTAGAATGTTATGTATTCATATCCTTCATCATTATCATCAAAAGAGTAGTGAACTGTTGTGAAGTCCTGCATGAACTCTGTAACATCCTCTGTTACATCCTTCTTGTCCATTACAACTGCCTTAATAAACTCTGCAACAGTCTTCATGTCATCCTCTTTTAATCCACGGTGTGTTAATTCCTGTGTACCAAGTCTTATACCTGATGGGTTATCACTATCATTTACATCATCCCATGGGAGAAGGTTCTTGTTTAAGATAATGTTATTGTTCTGTAATGTTTTAGCCATCTTAGATACATCACCAAGCTCTTTAACATCCATTACAACTTGGTGTGACTTAGTAAATCCTTGATCCTCAAATAATACATTGAATCCTAACTCATAGAGATCAGATGCTAAAGCCTGAGCATTACTAATAGTCTGTTTTGCATATGCTTCTCCAAACTCTAATGATTCAGCTGTAGCTACACCTAAAGCAGCCATATGGTGTAAGTGATGATTACTTACAAGTCCAGGGAATGTAGCATTATCAATCTTCTTACCTAACTCTTCTTTACAGAGAATTATTCCACCCTGTGGTCCAGGGAAGGTTTTATGTGTACTACCAGTTACAATATCTGCACCTTCAGCCACAGGATCTTGGAATTGTTTACCAGCAATAAGTCCTAGTACGTGTGCAGCATCATATACTACCCTTGCACCAACCTCTTTTGCTACATCAGATATTTCCTTTACTGGGTGTGGGAATGGGAATAGACTTCCACCAAGAACTATGATCTTTGGCTCTTTTCTTCTAATTTTCTCTGTAGCTTTATCAACGTCCACATTCATTAATTCTGTATTCATTGGTACAGATGATACCTTAAGACCTCTAACACCTGCTGCACTAACATTTGCATGACTAATATGTCCACCTTCTGGTACATTAATAGACATTAATGTTTCTCCAGGCTTAGCTATAGCAAAGAAGCTAGCAAGGTTTGCTACTACTCCACTTGTAGGCTGTACATTAACATGTTCTGCACCATATAACTGTTTTGATAACTCTATTGTTTTTTCTTCAATAGCATCAATATAGGTACAACCCTCATATAAACGTTCACCTGGTAATCCCTCAGCATATCTGTGTGATAGGTCTGATGATACAATTTCTCTTACCCTTTTACTAGTAATATTTTCACTAGCAATTAAATTTAAACTATTCTTCATCCAAGAAGTATGTTCCTTGGTTAAGTTCTCTATTTCTTGTGCTTGTTCTAAGTTAGACATTAATTTACTCCTCTCAAAAATAGGTTAATAAATTCAATAAAAATCTATAAAATGAATTGGACTATAGAAAAAACCAATTATATTATTATATTAATTAGTTCTATTATTTAATTTTACTAGTTAGAATTAATAAGTTATAGAT
>JAJQHG010000010.1:5666-13789 GCA_021199865.1 Methanosphaera sp.
ATATTAGTAAAAATTAGTGATTAAACAATATAAAATATGTTAAAATTAGTGATAATTATAGTTAAAATTAGTGATTATGATCTAAAAGATAATTGTTGGAAGAGAAGATTCTTCCAAGTTATCTTCATGAATAAGTTTATTCGAAACAAGCCTCGATCTGTGCAAGGATTTGTTCATTCTTAAAGTGTGCTTGATCAAGAGCACCTGTAGGACATGCACCTACACATGTTCCACAACCTTTACATAGTGCAACGTTTACGTGACATTTACCGTCTTCTATTTCGAGTGCACCGAATGGACATAATTCAACACATATCTGGCAACCACCACAGTTCTCTTCTGCTACTTGTGCGATGATTGGCTCAATTTCTACTTCTCCCTTAATCATAGGAATTGCTGCACGTGCTGCTGCACCTGAAGCTTGTGCTACTGTATCAGGAATATCTTTAGGACCTTGTGCTACACCTGCAAGGTAGATACCATCAGTCATGGTGTCAACAGGTCTGAGCTTAGGGTGAGCTTCCATAAAGAATCCATTATCTGAGTAGGATAATCCCATTAACTGTCTGAGGTCATCCATACCTGCAGGAGGTACTAAACCTACAGATAATACTACTAAGTCATATGTGAATGCAGTTGCTTTACCTAAGAGGGTATCTTCTGCACGTACTGTAATTGACTTATCTTCATTCTCGATAAGTTGTGCTGCTTTACCTCTGATAAATTTGATTCCATATTTCTCTTGTGATAATCTGTAGAACTCTTCGTAACCTTTACCGAATGCACGAATATCTATGTAGTAGATAGTTACTTCTGTATCTGGTTCGTGGTCAACACATAATTGTGCGTTCTTCATAGCATACATACAACATACTCTAGAACAGTATGCGTTACCAACTTTCTCATCACGTGATCCTACACATTGGATGAATGCAATCTTCTTAGGTGTTTCACCAGAGGAAGGTTGGATTACGTGTCCTTGTGTTGGTCCAGATGCATTTATGTATCTTTCGATTTGTAGACCCGTAATTACATTTTCTGCTTGATCGAAGATGTATTCTTCTTTCTCTGTTGGGTCGAATGGGTCGTAACCTGTTGCTACTACTATTGTACCAATATCTAACTCAATGTCTTCTGGTTCTTGCTCGTGATTAATTGCATCAATTGTACATGCTTTATCACATAAGTGACAGTTTATACAGTAATCCTTATCGATTGTTGCTACTAATGGTACTGCTTGTGGGAATGGGATGTATGCAGCTTTTACCATACCTGTTCCTTCATCGAAGTAGTTAGGTATTTCTATTGGACAAGCTTCTTGACATGCTCCACAACCTGTACATGCTACTTCATCAACATATCTAGGTTTTTTGGTTACTGTTACTTTGAAGTTACCAATGTATCCATCTACATCTGTTACTTCTGCATATGAAATTAACTCAATGTTTTCGTGTTTACTTGCGTCTACCATCTTAGGTGCTAGAATACACATTGAACAGTCAAGTGTAGGGAATGTTTTATCTAATTGTCCCATTCTACCACTTAAGGTTGGGTTTCTCTCTATGAGGTAGGTTTTGAATCCCATGTCACCTAAATCTAGTGCTGTCTGGATACCACCTACTCCACCACCGATAACCATAGCTGTCTTAGTTACACCTACTTTCTCAGGTGTTAATGGGTTTAATAATCTTGCTTTTGCAATACCCATACGTACTAAGTCTTTTGCTTTTTCGGTTGCTCCTACAGGATCGTCTCCGTGTACCCAGGAGTCTTGTTCTCTTAGGTTTACGAACTCAAATAAGTATTTGTTTAATCCTGCTTCTTCTACACATCTTCTGAATGTAGGTTCGTGTAAACGAGGACTACATGCTGCTACAACAACTCTGTTTAAGTTTAATTCTTTAATATCTTCTTGAATTAAATTCTGTCCTGGGTCAGAACACATGTATTTGTATTCACGTGAAACTGTTACATCAGGAAGACTTCCTGCGTACTCAGATACGTCTTTACAGTCTATTACTCCACCAATGTTTACTCCACAGTGGCAAGTATATACTCCTATACGTAATTCTTCATTATCTGCCAAGTTAAATCACCTATTTATTAAGACTATGATGTTCAAATATATTTTTTAAAGAAATTTACTCTAAAAAATACTTGTTAACTATTAAAAAATTTAACAAATTATATCCTATGATTTAAAATATAGAGTTTCATTATATATAAACATTTATAAAGTTCGTATGAAAACAAAATAGTTAGAATGTTAATTTAGAAGAAGGTGAATTTAGAGGAAGGTTATAATAACCGTCAATGAAACAAGACTTAGAACAGTGTCCATTGCAATAGTTGAACTCATAACATCAACATCCAAGGAATATGCCAATGCTAATACAAGAGCATTCATACCTGTAGGCATACCTGCCTCAAGAACAGCAACATTAAAATTCATACCACTAATACCTAGTAGAGATAATCCTACATACATCACAACAGGTGCAAGCACTAATCTTATAGCACAAATAAATACACTATCACCTAGATACTTCCTAATATCCCTAAAGTTAAGATTTAATCCAAGAGATAACATAATCGTCGGTATAGTTGCATCAGCCAGATAGTTAAGTGTTGTATCAAGCACATATCCAATGTTAATGTCTAGAACATTAAATATTAAACCGAAAACCACAGCCCATAAAGGCATGAATGACAGGGCAGTTTTAATAACATCACGACGATTACCCCCAAACTGTGTTACAAGAACTATACCAAATAACACGAAGATCAAAGCACTAGTAATATCAAAGAAAACTGCGTGAGTTAATCCAACAGTACCATACACACCCATAGTTATAGGAAAACCAACAAAAGCTGTATTCATAACTGCCACTGCTATCATTATTGTCCATGTCTTAACCTTAGAATAACACCTATACCTAGAATAACATAATGCTATAACCATACAAATAAGGCTCAAGAAGAATGAAGATACAGGCAATATCAACATATCAGTACTAATACTTGCTGTTGATAAATTAACAAAAATAAGGGAGGGCAATCCTACCTTCATCACAATCTTTGAAAGTGTATTACTATCCTTAGGCTTTAAGAGGTTAATTCTCTTTAATACATATCCTAATACCATAAGTATAGTAGGAACTAATATAATCTCAATAGAACTTGTCATTTATACACTCTAAAATATTTCTATATATTACTCTATAATCCTGATTTTAAAAACATTACTAAATGAACTAAGAATCTAAGTAGAAAATAAAAAAATAGTAAAAGATTGGTGATGATTATAATAGATAGATTATAACAGGTAGCGTTATAATACTTAGAACTGTTGATGTGAAGACCATACTCGCCATAAGATTACTATCTAAGTCATACCTTAATGAGAGTACTAACCCATTCATAGCTATAGGCATAGCAGACTCTACGATTGCAACACTACTAATAAAAGATGAATAGCCTAAGCTTAACATTATAATACACATTAGTATAGGTGATACTAGGAGTCTAAATATTATTACAAAGCCACTGTCAGATAAGTTCTTACCAAGACTCCTAAAGTCAATAGTTAATCCAAGAGATATCATGATAAGTGGTATTGTAGCATTTGCTAAGTAATCGAGGGTAGTATCAACCACATATCCAAGATTAATATCTAAATAATTAAATAGTAGACCAAAGACCACAGCCCATAATGGCATGAATGTAACAGCATTTTTTATTACATCTTTTCTGTTTCCACCAAAGACTCCACTTAGAACAATACCCATAACTACTAGTAGTATTGCTAGAGCTAAGTCATAGAATATAGCAATGGAAAAACCTTCACTACCAAATGCACCTAAAACAACAGGGAATCCCATAAAACCTGTGTTCATCATTGAAGTTGCAATAATAATAGTCCAAGTTTTAACTTTAGAGTAATGCCTAACTTTTGAGTAGATATAACCTATAACCATACATACTACACAGAATAAAAATGAAATGATAGGTAGGGTTGCCTGTTGACCAGTAATATTAGCACTAGATAAATTAGTAAAAACAAGACATGGAAGAGCAACATTAATAACAATACTATTAAGAGTAGTACTATCCTCCTTCTTAATAATATTAAACCTCTTTAAAACCACACCTACAAAAATAAGTAATGTAGGAACCAACACTGCCTCAACAGAACTTGCCATCAAATCACACTTAAAATATATACTAATAATAATTTTGATAACAAGTAATATAAAAAAATTCTATAAAATAGCTAGATAAATAAAAACATGAAATGTGATAAATAATAAAAAGACATTGAAAGAGTAATTAGAAGGTTAATCTACTATTCCCTCAGTAGTAACCTTAAATACTGCTTCTCCCTCAGGTAGGTGTGGACTATCTACAAGTCTAGCAATCCTCTTACCAGATAACCCCTTCTTAAGAAGTACCCTATATGTTGATGCGTGACCTAAAACATGTCCACCAACAGCCTTTGTAGGTGTACCAAAGAAGCTATCAGGCTTTGCTTGTACCTGGTTAGTTATCACTATAGCCACATTATATGATGTAGCAATAGTTTGTAGTGAGTGTAAGTGCTGATTAAGCTTCTGTTGACGTGTAGCAAGAGACTCACGACCAACATACTCTGCCCTGAAGTGTGCCATTAAAGAATCAATAACAATTAACTTAATATTAACATCATTCTGTATTAATTCATTAATCTTATCAGCCATTAAGATTTGGTGTGAACTATTAAATGCTCTTGCCACATGAATCTTACTTAGAACTTCCTCAACATCAAGACCAAAACCTGTAGCTATCTGTTCTATACGCTCTGGACGGAAAGTGTTCTCTGTATCAATATATACAACTTCTCCTTCAAGACCACCCTCATCCATAGGTAGTTGTACAGTAACCGCTAACTCATGAGATATCTGACTTTTACCTGAACCAAACTCTCCATAGAATTCAGTGATAGATTGTGTTTCTACACCTCCACCAATTAATTCATCTAATCCCTTACTACCTGTAGTTATATATCCAACATCATCACGACGTTCCTTTACTTCTAGTGCTGTTTCAAAATCAATCTTCTCAGCCTTACGTGCGGCCTCAATAACTTTTGCGGCTACACCTTCACCCATCTCAACCTTTACTGCTAATTCCTTTGGAGTTGCAGTTGCTAATCTCATCATATCAGCAAATCCTGCATCTCTAAGTTTCTGTGCTGTTTTTTCTCCTACACTTGGTAATTCCTCTAATTCAACCATATTCTAACCTCCACTATTTAAACCTCTACTGTTTAAAAATATACTATTTAACCTCTATAATACTATACTTATTTTTCTTACATTCAACCTTATATCTTCATCATATTCATTATATGTGGAGTCTGCTATAAACTTAATCTCATGACCTACAAGATCTTCTAGTCTTCCAGACATTGCTGATTCATCACCTGTTAACTCAATATTCTCCACAGCCTCCTGGGTAGTTATACCTAGAATCTCTTCTGCTTGCTTCCTGAAGAATGTTACCTGGATAGTACCTGTCTCATCCTTCATAATTAATGGTATGATTAATAGATAGTTTGGTTTATCAATCTTCTCTCCACATATATCACAGATATAACCTTCCTCTGACTCACTTATTCTCTTATTACAGTTAGGACACATCGTGTAGAGTATTCTCTCACTAGCTATCTCTTCAACTACAGCAGATACCCTAATATTATTATCATCCTCTTCAATATCTTCTATCATCTTCTCCTTGTAGAGAGCTAATTCTAGTTCATGTTTGGATGGTATGGCTTCTGCCTCATCACTACGTGCCTGACGTATAACACTACCATTACCTATGGATAATCTTAGATGTTCTCCTTGCTGATTAATCTGTGGATTTTCTATGATAACGGCTGCATCATCTTGTAAGGCTTTTTCTGTGTCATCATCCCATAGGGATACCTGTATTTCACCTGTTTCATCTGCAAAGTATACAGCACGTACACGTCCTTCACGTCCATCCTGACGAACAAATGTTGTAACATCCTGTAGACTGGTAATCCTTCCTCTAAGCTTTACATTTGTCTCATTAAGTTCTAATTGACTTATTGTTCTATCATTATAACGATTCTCTTCAAGTTCACGGTATGATGGTAAGTCCTTTATTTCATCATCTGTCGGAGTAGTTATACGTGATGATCTACCAACACTAAGCTCCATTGCTCCCTGTCCTAGACGGGTACGAGCATTCTCTATTTTTATTGCATCTCCTAATGACTGGGTTATCTCTGCTTTTTGATCCCAGAGTGATGTTCTAACTACTCCTGTCTCATCGGCTAGATCAATACTTCTAACCTGTCCCTCTGTTGCATCTACTCTCTGGAAGCTCCTAATATCCTCAATGGATAGTATTCTTCCAACAACATCTACTTCTCGTCCTTCATCCTCATCTACATCTAGAACATCCTTAATCTTCATGATAGTTGATGTATCTATGGATTCAAGTTTTTCTCTTAATTCATCATCAATTTCAGGATTCATTACTATTGATGCATTCCATCCAGTGTTTAGTCTATAACTATCACCTGAGTAGTCATCAAATTCTATGTTTGCTCCCTCAATCTTTATAATATCATTCTTATCCATCTGAATTTCTGTTTCCTTATTCCAGAGTGTTACACGTATTGATCCTGTATCATCAGCTACCTCTATACTTCTAACTAGTCCTGTTGAGCCATCATTTTTAGTGAATTCTATTGTGTCATATATCTTTGTTATGACACCTATTACTGTTACATTCTCTTCTTCTGTAGCTTTACCTATCTTTAGTACTTCTGTAGTGTACTCTGGTAGGTCATAGTCTCCCTTAACTATTCTTCCATTCCAACTATTTGAGAGTGATATTTGATCATACCTATTCTGAGCACGTGCCTTAATAATCTTTACTGTATCATTTTCCTTGAGTTCTAGGGTTTCTACTAGTTTTGTGTCATTATTCCATAGTGTGAATTCCATGCTACCAGTCTTATCCATCACGTCAAGTGTTATTATTTGGAGTGTTCTGTCATCCTTCTTAATTTCTCTTAGTGTGGATATACGTGTTATTCTTACTATGATGTTGTATTCTCCATCATCTGTGATATCCTCTAGATTTGTTATTTGTTCCTCATATTTTGGTAGGTCTGGTTCTGCTTCCTCTGGTAGTACTTGTATTGAGGAGTTATTTCTCATTTGTACCTCTAAGTCACCAGTGTAGCCCTTCTTAACTTCTAGGTTGTTGATTTTTACTATGTTTCCTTCTTCTATTCTATTGATGTACTTCATGTTGTCTGTCCACATAACAACACGTATTTTACCTGTACTGTCTTCTACTGTTAGGTTTGCTACTTTTCCTTCACGTCCCTTCTTAGTTGTGAATGTTTTAATATTGGATATTGATAGTAGTCTTCCTTGTATACTTATGTTTCCGTTTCCCTCTATTAGTGAGGAAATCTTTTGTACTTGGTTTGTGTGTGTCTGTTGGATATTTCTGTTATCCTTATATTTTTCTACTACCATGTCAAGTACTTGTTTTTCTGTTGTGAATGGATCATCATTCTCATCATTTATTTCATTTGCATCATTTAGGAAGTTTTTGTATTCTACTTTCTCTTTGACTTCTTGGTATCTTTCTTTTATGTATTCTTCTGTTAAGTCAGCCATCGTATCCCCCATTGGTTGTTAAGAGTTAAATTTCTAGGATTATAATATCCTAATACTTTTTAGTGTTATTCATAATTTTCATTATATTTATTATAAGTGTTTTAGTTTATTTTTAGTAGTTTAATTTATTCGTAGTTTAAATTATTTCATGGTTTAGTTTATTTTTAGTAGTTATTTATTATAATTACTTCAATTATTAATTAGAAATAGATTTTTTGAAGTTATTTTTCTTATATTGAAGTAATTTTCTTATATATAATATATATATATATTACATTTTGTTATTTTAGATCTTTGTATATTTTATATAAAGGTTTTTATGTTAGCACATGATAAGTATTTTATTTTGAATAAAAACCATGTTTTTCCATGAGTTATTTTAAATATTTTATTTATATATGTAGTTATTTATACTTA
>JAJQHG010000075.1:0-36790 GCA_021199865.1 Methanosphaera sp.
CTTCATTAAGGAGAATGCATTTTGGTTAGATGATTATGCTATGTATATGACCTTAAAATCTTTAAACGATGGCAAACCTTGGTGTGAATGGGATAAAAAATACGCTCTTAGAAATACTAATAGCATAAAGGCTATTAAGACTAAGTTCGCTGATGAGATTGAATTTTATAAGTTCGTTCAATATAAATTCTATGAACAATGGTTTGAATTAAAAAAATATGCCAATGATAAAGGCATTGAGATTATTGGAGATATTCCTATATATGTTGCCTATGATAGTGCCGATGTTTGGTCTAAACCTGAACTATTCCGTCTAAACAAAGATGGCTCACCTATAGATGTTGCTGGTTGTCCTCCCGATGTTTTCTCACCAAAGGGACAGCTTTGGGGGAATCCTATATATAATTGGAGCGTTCATAAGAAGAATAACTATTCATGGTGGGTATCTAGGATACAACACGCTTCTAAGATATATGATATAGTTAGAATAGACCACTTTAGAGGTTTTGAAAGTTACTATACTATACCTTTTGGTTCTAAAGATGCTGTAGTGGGTAAGTGGTGTAAAGGGCCAGATTATGAACTATTCCAAACTCTTGAAAGTAAGCTTGGTAAGTTGAACATTATAGCCGAGGATTTAGGTTTTATTACTCCTGAAGTTCAACTATTGTTAGATAAGACTGGTTTCCCTGGTATGAAAGTTATTCAATTCGCTTTTGATAATCCTCAGAATCAATATTTACCACATAACTATGTATCTAGTAATTGTATAGCCTATACTGGTACTCATGACAATGATACTCTTAAAGGTTGGGTGTACTCTCAAAATAAAAAGACTATCAAGTTTTGTAAGAAGTATCTAAAGGTTAAGAAGAAAAAGCATCTAGTAGATGCTTTGATTGAACTAACATGGTCTAGTGTCGCAAACATATGCGTTGCTCAGATTCAAGACTTTTTAGACGTTGGCAGTGAGGGTAGAATGAATACTCCATCAACTTTAGGTGATAATTGGCAGTTTAGAACTAAAAAATCAGATTTTACTAATGAACTATCTGAAAAGATATATGCTCTAAATGAAATGTATAATCGTCTTGAACTTCCAATCGAGCAAGTTGAACAAGACGCTACTACTAATGATGTGGTTTCAACACCTATAAATAACGCTTTAAAGGAACTTACAGATGAAATATCAGCCGTTGAAGTTCCTAAAGATATATTAAAAAACGAAGTTTTAAAGGAGGACATTCCCAATGAATAAGGAAGTTTTTAAAGAACACTTTAAAGAGAATCTTGGTAAGGAAGTTTCTAATTCTACACCACAAGAGATTCATAATGCTTTAGGTTTAACCGTTATGGACTATATCAAAAAGGATTGGAACAATAGTATCGAAAAGCATCTATCTACTAGGCGTGCTTGTTACCTATCTATGGAGTTCCTAGTAGGTAGGGCAGTATATAACAATCTGTTATGTTTAGGCATCTACGATGAGGTTGAAGAGATATTCAACTCTATGGGAACATCATTAGCAGTGCTAGAGGAAATAGAAGACTCTGCACTAGGTAATGGTGGTCTAGGACGTCTTGCCGCTTGTTTTTTAGATAGTGCATCTACTCTATCTTTGCCACTAGATGGCTATGGTATTAGGTATAAGTACGGTCTATTTAAGCAATCTATAGTAGATGGTTTTCAATGTGAAGAGGCTGATAATTGGACAAGGTATGGTGACCCTTGGAGCATTAGAAAAGACGTTGATAGCGTAGAAATTCACTATGCCGACCAAACTGTAATAGCTGTACCTTATGATATGCCTATCGTATCATATAAGGGTGCTAACGTTGGAACTCTTAGACTATGGCAAGCTGAACCTGTAAATGAGTTCGATTTTAATACCTTTAACAATCAAAACTACCTAGAGGCATCTAAGGAAAAAACCTTTGCAGAAGATATCTCAAGGGTACTATATCCAAACGATGACACTAGAGAAGGTAAGAAGTTAAGGCTAAAACAACAGTATTTCTTTAGTAGTGCATCATTAACCGATATCTTAAAGAAACATAAGGCTAGATTCGGTACTGTTGAAAATCTTGCAGATTATGTTACTATTCAATTGAACGATACTCACCCAGTAATCTCTGTGCCAGAGTTGATTAGACAACTTATGGACTATGAGGATATGTCTTTTGAACAATCTTTTGAGATTGCTAGAAAGGTATTTAACTATACTAACCATACCATTATGCCCGAAGCACTTGAAAAATGGGAATGTTCTTTAGTTGAGGAACTCCTACCTAGAGTCTTTGAAGTTATTATACAACTTAATGAAAAGTTTATATCTGATATGTACGTTAAGAATGTCGACAAGTCTACTATCGATAGAATTAAGTTGATTCAAGGAAACTTAGTTCATATGGCTAACATTGCTACGTACTGTTCTAGTTACGTGAACGGTGTAGCAGAGATTCATACACAAATCTTAAAAGATGTTACCCTTGCAGATTGGTACAGAATCTATCCTGAACGTTTCCAAAATAAGACTAATGGAATTACTCAAAGAAGATGGTTAGCACTCTGCAATAGAGAACTATCTGCATTATTGACTGAGAAACTTGGCTCTGATAGTTGGGTATCTAACCTTGATGAACTAAAGAAACTAATTCCACTTAAAGATGATGAGGAAACTATAAGCAGATATATAGATATTAAAGATACTAAGAAGAAACAACTTGCAGACTATATCTGCCAAAAAGAGAATATTAAAATCAATCCAAGTACTATATTCGATATTCAAATTAAGAGGTTACATGAGTATAAAAGACAACTTCTTAATGCATTCTCTATACTATATATATACTTTGGTATTAAAGATGGCTCTATTAAAGATTTTACTCCTACAACGTTTATCTTTGGAGCAAAGTCTGCCCCTGGGTATAGACGTGCTAAAGGTATAATAAAGTATATTAATGAGATAGGCAAGCTAATTGAAAATGATAAGGAAGTTTGCGACTTAATTAAAGTAGTGTTTGTATCTAACTATAACGTATCCTATGCCGAGAAGTTAGTTGCAGGTGCAGATGTATCTGAGCAGATATCTACAGCGGGTACAGAGGCATCTGGTACTGGTAATATGAAGTTGATGTTAAACGGTGCAGTAACTCTAGGAACTTATGACGGTGCTAATATTGAGATAGTTCAAGAGGCTGGAGAAGAAAACAACTATATCTTTGGTGCTAGGGTAGAAGAATTAAATAAGATTATGCCTAACTACGACAGCAGAAAAATCTATGCGGAAAATAAGAAGATTCAAAGGGTAGTATCTACCTTAATAGATGGCACTGTTTCTGATGGTGGTACTGGCATATTTAGAGAACTTTACTTCTCATTACTAGACGGTGCTAGTTGGCACTCACCTGATAACTACTATGTGCTCGGTGACTTAGAAAGTTACGTTCAAGCTAAGCTAAGAGTTAATCAAGATTATAAAAACAGAAGAGAATTCGCTAAAAAGTGCTTTATGAATACTTGTAATGCTGGAAAGTTTTCTTCCGATAGAACTATTAAAGACTATGCCGAGAACATTTGGCATATCAAAGAAGTATAAGAGATATAATTAAAAATGCAGATATCTATTAAGATATCTGCATCTATGTATTAAAACTAAATTAATATACTACCTACCATAGTATAAAATCGTCATCGGTATCACGAGTATCTCTATCCCAATCTCCATAGTAGAACTCATCATCTTCGGCATCAGAGTCATAGAATAGTTCTCCATCATCGTTTTTAAAGTAAGATTTACTCTTAATAGACGATTTTTTCTTATTATCTGTACTAGAATCATCATCTTCTGAATCAAGTTGAGCGGTTGCATCTTGAGATGATACTAAAGCGTTAGCATTAAGAACGTTAATTAATTGAGCAGTTGAATTAATATCACAACTAATAACACCAGCGAATAGTATAGCACCAGTTCCAACTATTAATGGTAGTGAGGATTTTTTGGTCATATCGTTAGTGTTGATACTCTCTGTCTTGTTGTTTTTTGAACTGTTCATAATTAAGAACCTCCTAAGTTCATTACTTTTATCTATGTATTACCTTTCTTCAATTAATATACTATCATACTAAAATGGAAATGTCAAGTAACTTTCATGTTAAATTCGTGAAAATATGGGGAAATAGTTCTTTAAGTGAGTGAATTTTAGTAATATTGCCATCGTATAGCACTATTTTGAAGTTAGAGTCACAAAATTCAGTCATAACTTGAATACAAGCTCCACATGGATAACAATACTCTGTTACTTTTTGGATATCGAAACCACCCACTACACATATGGCAGAAAGATTCTTATAGCCCTCAGATATTGCTTTAAAGATTGCAGTGCGTTCTGCACACATAGTTAATGAGTATGATGCATTTTCTATATTGCAACCGTTAAATATCTTTCCATCGGTTGTGAGTAGACTTGCTCCTACGTAGAATTTTGAATATGGTACATATGCTAATTTTCTAATTGCTAATGCATTATCTATTAACTTTTGATATTCCATATAGTTACCTCCAGTATACTGTATAATATTATAATACACTATTAACATTAAAATTATCTTAAAAAATCTTAGGTTTAAAAAAAATATTTTCACTAACTCAATTGATAGTTATAATGAAAGGAAAGTCGGATTCTAATTCACACTTAAATTGCAGTCAGCATGAGTATTAAAAGTTATTTAGAAAATTACTTATTAAGAAATATCGGGAATAGTAGAAGAACTATTCCCGATGGTATATTAACAGATTCTATAGAAACTAATCAGTAATAGCCATTTTAACAGCCTTTACGAAATCGCTAACGTAAGGAATACTATCCTTGCCGTGTTGAGCAACTATGTTTACTATTGCACTACCTATGATAACACCATCAGCATATTGAGCCATTTCTTTAGCCTGTTCTGGTGTAGATACTCCAAAGCCTATAGCACATGGAATATCTTTAGTCTGCTTAACTAGATTAACCATCTCACCAACGTTAGTAGTAATTTTATTTCTCATACCAGTAACTCCCATAGATGATACACAGTAGATAAATCCAGTAGCTTCAGAAACTATCATCTTAATTCTATCGTGTGAAGTTGGAGCTATTAGGGATATCATACTTATACCATAACTTTCAAAGATGTCACTCATCTCGTGTTTTTCCTCGAAAGGAACTTCAGGAATTATTACTGCACATACATCACAAGCGACGCATTCTTTAGCAAAGTTTTCAATTCCAAAGTTAAACACAGGATTAGCATAGGTCATAAACGCTAATGGAATAGTCAAGCCATTAGTACGAGCGTGTTTAACCATCTCGATAATCTTGCTTGGAGTAGTACCTAACTTTAAGGCTCTTTCACTAGCATCTTGAATTACTGGGCCTTCGGCAGTAGGGTCAGAGAAAGGTATACCTATCTCTATTAAATCCGCACCATTTTCTTGTATAGCAAATAGTAAACTTTCAGTCAAATCAAGACCAAAATCACCTGCGGTTACGAACGGAATAAATGCCTTTCCATGATTAAAAACATCTTGAACGTTACTCATATAAATCTTCCCCCTTGTATCTAGCTATAGCCGCAACGTCCTTGTCGCCACGTCCCGATAGGTTTACTACTATAATCTTATCCTTATCTAAAGTTGGAGCAAGTTTCATAGCGTAAGCTACAGCGTGTGAGGACTCTATGGCTGGAATAATTCCTTCCATTCTTGATAGGTATTCAAAAGCATTAACAGCCTCATCATCTGTGATAGCTACATACTCAGCTCTACCAATATCCTTTAGGTATGAATGTTCTGGCCCTACCCCTGGGTAGTCTAAACCAGCAGATATTGAATATACTGGTGCTATTTGACCATTCTCATCTTGACAGAAATAAGACTTCATACCATGAAAGATACCTACTCTACCAGTAGACATGGTAGCAGCAGTTAAATCGGTATCTATACCTTTACCAGCAGCTTCACAGCCTATTAAACGTACAGATGTATCTTCAATAAAGTTATAGAAAGCTCCCATAGCGTTAGAACCGCCACCCACACAAGCCATGACTACATCTGGAAGTCTGCCTTCTTTTTCCATCATTTGTTGTTTAATTTCTTTACTAATAACACTTTGAAAATCTCTAACTATGGTTGGAAATGGATATGGCCCCATAGTAGAACCTATTAAGTAGTGAGTATCTTCTACACGACTAGCCCAATCACGCATTGCAGAGTTTACAGCATCTTTAAGAGTTCTAGTGCCATCTTTAATAGAGTTTACTTTTGCACCTAAAAGTTTCATTCTGTAAACGTTCAATGCTTGACGTTTAGTATCTTCTTCGCCCATAAATATTTCACATTCCATGCCAAACAATGCAGCTATGGTAGCAGTAGCAACTCCATGTTGACCCGCACCAGTTTCAGCGATTAGTCTAGTTTTGCCCATCTTTTTAGCCAATAGTGCTTGACCTAGAACGTTATTCAACTTATGTGAACCTGTATGGTTTAAATCTTCACGTTTTAGATATATCTTAGCACCACCAAGATTTTTAGTCATATTTTCGGCATAGTATAGCAAAGATGGTCTATTAGCATAGTTATTTAATAAATCAGTCAGTTCTGCATTAAATTGAGGGTCATCTTTGTACTTATTGTAAGCACTTTCAAGTTCTATTATGGCGTTCATTAGAGTTTCTGGAACGTACTGTCCGCCATGTATACCAAATCTACTTTTTGGATTTGACATCAAAAAAACTTCCTTTCATAATATAAATTTATCTTTCAATGGAAAAAGTTGTAGATTAATATTCTAGTATCTTTAACTTCTAACTTGCGATATAAACTCTTTAATCTTATCATAAGATTTATAGTCACCATCTTCAACACTAGAACTTACATCTACAGCGAATGGATTACAAATATCAATAGCCTTAGATACGTTTTCAGCAGATAATCCACCAGCTAAAAAGAATGGTTTACTAATATTTGGAATTATAGACCAATCAAAGGTTAAACCGCTACCACCTACCATATTAGATACATAAGTATCCAATAGCAAGTAGTCACAAGGTAGAGTATCTGCCTTTAAGATTTCCTCAGCAGATTGAACTCTAACGGCTTTAGTAATAGGTTTATCGACCTTAGATTTTAAATCCAAAATATAGTTAAAATCTTCATTGCCATGTAGTTGGACTACATCTATAACGTTCTCATGGCAAAGGTTAGATATATATTCAATGTCAGCATTTACAAAAACTCCCACTGCTTTGATATTACTATCTAAATTAGATTTTAGCCTTTTAGCCTTATCGAAAGTAATATTCCTCTTGCTTTTTGGAAATCCTAGGATAAAACCAATATAGTCTGGTTTTAGTTCATTGCAATATTGAATATCTTCAACCCTAGATAGTCCACAGATTTTAATCTTTGCCATATTAGGATATTCCTTTCAACTGATTTAAACATTCTTTCTTATTCTTAGAACGCATCAAAGTTTCACCAATGAGTACAGCATTTACTCTATTATCTCTCAGTTTAGATATATCTACAGCAGTCTTAATACCACTTTCTGCTACAAAGATGATATCGTTTGGAACTTGCTTTCTTAAAGCTATGGAATTATTTATATCCACTTCAAAAGTTTTTAAGTTTCTGTTATTTACTCCGATAACTCTAGCACCACCATTTAAAGCAGATTTAACTTCTTCACTGTCATGAGCCTCTACTAGAGCAGTTAGACCTAAACTATCGCATATGGATATATACTTTTTAATAGTAGATGTATCTAGCAACGAACAGATTAATAATACAGCTTTTGCACCGACCGTATGAGCCTCATAAATCATGTATTCGTCTATAGTGAAATCTTTTCGTATAGTTGGAATGTTTACAACCTCGTTAATCTCTTTTAGATACTTAATATCACCTTTAAAATACTCAGGTTCAGTGAGTACAGATATACAATCTGCACCCACCTCTTGATATTCCTTAGCTATCTCAATATATGGAAAGTCTTTAGCTATCTCGCCTTTAGAGGGTGATGCCTTTTTAACTTCACATATAAAGGCAACATCATTCAATTTGTTGAGTGCTTTTTCAAACTCAAAACTAGATTTTGGTAGCGATAGTGCTTTTGATTTCATCTCATCTATAGAGATATTTTTTTTACACTCTGCGACACGTTTTCTTGTGCAATCCGCAAGAGTATCTAAAATATTAGCCATTATTCTTCTTCCTCGGCAGTTTCTTCTTCAAGAAAGTCTATATCTTCTGTAGTTTCCATAGGATTTTCTTTCTTAGTATTTTTTATATTGTCTAGTTCATCAGTTAAGTTTTCTAGTTCGTCAGTTAAATCTTCAAGTTCTTCGGTAATGTTGTTTAAATCATCTTTGATAGTATTTAGCTTATTTTGAATCTTTCTTTTAACACTAGTGTTATTACTCTTAATGTAATATATAGTCGCACATAGATTAAATACAGTTAATACAAAAGTAACTATCTTAATTAAAGTTTTCTTATCCATAAAAAATTCCTCCTAGATTATTCTAACATCATTAACTATTTGATAATTCTATAAACCTTTCAAGTTGTTTCATAGCGTTACCGTTATCTAGCTGAGTTTTAGCAAGTTCTACGCATTCTGCAATAGTTCCCTTACCTGCAATATATAGGCATACGGCAGAGTTTAATATAACGATATCACGTTTAGCACCTGTTTCTTTACCGTTTAAAATATCGAGTGCAATCTGCTTATTGATTTCAGGTGAACCTCCAATTAAATCTTCGGGTTTACAGAGTTTAAAACCATAGTTTTCTGGATTTATTTCTAACTCTGTAAAAATGCCATTATCGATAAAACAAGCAGATGTTGTAGTGGTCATAGTAACTTCATCTAAACCATCATTTCCATGTACCACCATACCTCTAGTAACTCCCAATTTGGATAGTACTTCTGCCATAGGTCTAACCAAATCCTTGCTATACACTCCCATAAGTTGCATATTCGCACTTGCTGGATTAGACAATGGCCCTAATATGTTAAATACGGTTCTAATTCCTAAACCCTTTCTAACGGGTGCTACATATTTCATAGAACTATGATATTTTTGAGCAAACATAAAGCACATACCAATCTCTTTTAGTATCTTTTCATTCTGTTCAACAGGGATATCTAATTTTACACCTAGACTTTCCAAACAGTCGGCAGCACCGCATTTACTAGATACACTTCTATTTCCGTGTTTTGCTACTGGAACTCCACAAGCAGAAATAACAAATCCCGAAACGGTTGAAATATTAAAAGTAAAAGCCTCATCGCCACCAGTACCAACGATTTCCAATACGTCCATACCATCATGTTTAAGATGTACTCCAGCCTTTCTCATACCGTTTGCACAGGCAGTGATTTCTTCAACGGTTTCACCTTTCATTCTCAAAGCTGTTAGATAACTAGCCATTTCCATTTCTGAAGCTTTACCGCTCATAATCTCATTCATGACCTCTTCTGTCATCTCATAAGATAAGTCTTTGTTATCAACCAATAGTTTGATAGCATCTTTAATCATAGTAAATCAAATCCTTTCTTTATAGTGTTAGAAATTTTTAATATTTAAGAAGTTTCTAATTATAGTATCCCCACACGAGGTTAAGACACTTTCGGGGTGAAATTGTAAACCATAGACTTCATAATTTTTTACCTTTACGCCCATAATTTCCCCTTGTAAATCTTCAGAGATTACTTCTAAAGTATCGGGCAAAGATTTTTTTTCGGCTATCAATGAGTGATATCTAGCTACTTCTACAATTTCGGGAAGTCCATCAAATAGTGGGCAAGATAAGTCTAACTTGACGGGAGTTTTTTTGCCATGTATCAGCTTAATGGCATGGCAGATATTAGCTCCATTTACTTCGCATATTCCTTGATGCCCTAAACATATTCCTAATATTGGAAAAATTCCACTTAACTTTCTAACGACTTCTTCACTGATACCCGCATCTTTTGGATACCCAGGGCCAGGGGATATTATTATATGGCTAGGATTTAACTTTCTAATCTCATCAATGGTGATACTATCATTTCTAACCACCTTGATATCTGGATTAATTTCACCTACCAATTGATATAGATTATAGGTAAAACTATCATAGTTATCAATCATTAAAATCATTAGTCATTCACCTCCATAGCACCTAGTATAGCATTTATACAAGCCTTAGCCTTATTTTCACTTTCAAGATATTCATTTTCAGGGATACTATCTGCAACTATACCACCACCAGCTTGAATATATACTCTGTCATTCTTTTTGACAGCCATTCTAATGGCTATACAAGTATCAAGATTTCCAGTGAAGTCTATATAACCTAAAGCACCACCATAGATACCTCTAGGTAGATTTTCAATCTCTTCAATGATTTCACAAGCTCTAATCTTAGGTGCTCCCGATAGAGTTCCAGCAGGTAGTATAGAGTTTACACAACTATACGCATCATATTCCGATTTTAACTTTCCTTGCACTTCTGAGCAGATGTGCATAATCTTTGAATACTTTAGGACTTCCATATACTTAGTAACTTCAACTGAGCCTATTTTGGATATCTTTCCAATGTCATTACGTCCTAAATCCACTAACATATTATGTTCTGATAGTTCCTTTTCATCTTTCATAAGACCTTCTTCAAGTTCCAAATCTTCTTTATATGTTATACCTCTAGGACGTGAACCAGCTATTGGGAAAGTAGTAACAGTGCCATCTACTAACTTTACTAGTGTTTCTGGTGATGTAGACATCAATTCCACATCATCGGTTTTCATAAAGACCATATATGGTGATGGATTAGTAGTTCTTAATACTCTATATGCATTGATTAGACTATCTTTATATTCACATTCAAAACGCCTTGATATTACTGCCTGAAATATATCACCATCAATGATATACTGTTTAGTTTTTTCAATCTTCTTGCAGTAGGCTTCTTTAGATACACTACAAGTAAACTTAGGTTTAGTAGTTACTGGGAAATTACCTGTAGGCATATCAGTTATTAACTTTTCAAGTTCTCTAATATCTGTAAGAGCCTTTTCATAATTCTTATCCACATTATCAGTAGACATATTTACTACTATACAGATTTTCTGTTTTAGATGGTCATATGCTATAACCTTATCAAAGAGCATTAAATCATAGTCGTTGAAATCACTTTCCTTTAGATTTAGAATAGGTTCAGCATAGCCAATCATAGCGTATGAGAAGTATCCGACAAGACCACCAGTAAAGGTAGGCATATCTTTAAGTTTGGGAGCTTTATACTGCGACATGATATCCCTAAGTGTATCATAAGGTTCAAGTTCACTGATAGTTTTTTCACCATCTTTTTCAATGGTAACTACATGATTTTTACAAGTAACTCTAACTATTGGATTAAATCCTAGGAAACTATACCTACCCCATTGAGTACCTTGTTCTACACTTTCTAATAAGAAATACTTATCATACTTATTAGCAATCTTTCTTAAAAGTGTGATAGGTGTAATAACATCTGCATAGATTTCCCTACACACTGGAATGATAGTATAATCTTTAGAAATTCTATCTATTAAGCTATAATCTGGCTTAATCATGATATATAATCACCCTTCCATGATATAAAAATTTTCCATATAAATAAAAAAGCTTTTATCCCAAAAACATGGGACAAAAGCAATAAAATGTAACTTCTGCGATACCACCCAAATTGCTATATGTATTAAACATATAACCACTCTTTTATGCACAACCATGCACACTCTATTGATAACGGGTTGAGTTCCCGTCAGTTACTACTTATGATTAAAAACCATGTTCGGACTGCCCTCACAGAACCATTCAAAAAAGATTTCCTATTAGCTTACACCAACCGCTAACTCTCTGTAAGTGAAATGCTTAATCTACTATCTCTGCTCAAAGGTTTAATTATATTATTTCAATTCACACTCGACATATTATCTGAGTGCGACGTACATACATTTAAACTAAAACTATAATATATTATACTCTACAAGTTAGTATTTTGTCAATGGTCATATTGCATAAAAAAATGAAATCAATATATGCAATATATACAATTATGGAACGTAGAACACATTAAAACAACGTCATCTGTTCTGTTTTCATAGAGATATGCTCTAGGCGACTGTTTTTGCTAACATCTCCACTGATGATAGGTTTCTCGATTTTAAGATAAGATTTATTGCTGTAAAGTGGAGTCTTTAATGCAAGTTGATAGATAACGTTGAATTGATTGGTAATCGAGCTTTGATTTAAATCTGAAAGGCAGATAAGCTGGCATTTAAACTTCTTTGAAACTGCAATCATAGCATCAAGAAACGTTTTTGAAGAAGTTTTTCCAAAAGGATTATCAATTATAAATACTTTGGAAAAAGTTTCATTTGAACCGTTTGATTCTGAAATTCTATGACGTTCATAATCTATTAACGTGGAGATAAAAGCAAATGCTGAAATAAACATCTGTGCACCTGAATTTTGAACGATAACATCTTCCCATTTTCGTAGACTTCCAATTCCGTTAGTAGCATCGACAGTATAAAGCTTAACGGGAATATGTCTTTTTCCGATAACAATGTTGAGAAGTTCACGGTTGGAAAAAGTTTTTTCAATTTTCTTGCGGAGAAGTTGTTTATTATTAACAGCATCAAAATTTTCCTCACGTAGACTTATTAAAAAGTTCTGAAGTGCAATACGCATTGCATTTTCACATTCAGGGTCTGGCTTTTCGGGAATATCTATAAAAAGGGTCTGTCGATTTTTTCCATCAAGTTTAACTCTTGAGAGGTTTGACATATCACGGACTTCACTAAAAATTTTCTTACCTTGTTCAAGAGCCTGTCTAATAAAGATACTCTTCTGATTTTCTATGTTTTCAAGATTATGTTTTGCTAAATTCAACTCATCTTGTAGATATTTACAGCAATCCTTTACACGTTCGTAAATAGGAAAAGTATGTTCAAAGCTGTCGGCATTTTCGGGGGTCATATTTGAAATAAAAGACGTAATTACTTCGTACTCACAATTAGAATAGTCTGAGCGTACTTTATTGTAGGTACTCTGAAGTTTTTTGTATATTTTGTCAGTTTTCCTCTTATGATTATTCAGTGTATCTATCAATTCCGTTGGATTTATCTCATCGATGTTGTCTGTAAAAAAAGAGTGTTTCTTTTTAAGATTATCGCAACTATGATACAACTGATTGTATTTGTTTCTGCATTTCTGCGAAAATTTTTCATTGTTATTTATTTTTTCGACTATAATTTTTTCCCTATTTTCAAGGAGCTTTTTGCGTTCATTGAAATTTTTCTTTATCTTGCTCATTTCAAGAGGATTGTTATAGTCATTATCTTTAAGATTCTTTTCTGTCGCTTTAAATCTTTCATCATATATGATAAGTTCTTTTTCAAGAGTTGTATATTTATTATTTGCCTTTGAAAGTTCTGCTTCTTTTTCATCTTTATTCTTTTCAGCCATCTCAAAAATTCTTTCGTTGTAGAGAATCTTTTCATACTCTTCACTGTTGACATTAAGCTTGTTGAGTTCTTTTAATCTATCTGTAGCAGTTTCTTCATATTCCTCAATAGCACTTTCTATTGCTTTTCGACTTTGAGCCTTGTCATTTAAGATACTCTCATATTCAGCTTCCATTTGCTCGATAGAAATTTTGAGCATATTTCCAATAGTATTGTTATCAAGTTTGGAAAGTTTTCTTTTTGTATTTGAAATAGTTTCCTCTTTACTGCGTATATTCTCAATGTTATTGCTTTTTTCGGCATTAATTTCGGTAATATCTGATTCAGTTTTTCTTAATCTTTCGTCATTAATATTTATATCTGTTTCAGTTTTGGAAAGTTTTTCTCTGTTAGAAATAAATATCTCATTTTCGGAAAGATAGTTTTCAAAGCACTGCTTATTCTGATTATTCATGCGGAACTGTTCTTTTAAATTGATAATATCAAACTGTAAATCATTTTTGTTGTTAGTAGCAGTATCTCTTTCAGATTTTATCATATTTATTCTTTCGTCATCGGAAATAATATGGCTTTTGGTTTCATTTAGTTCACTGTTTTTGGAAGGTAAAAAAGTACTGTCATACTTAAAACTAAGATAATCTTTTTTTGCCAATGAAAGTTCTTCGAGTTTTGATTTAAGTTCACCTATATTTTTCTCGATTTTTTTCATTTCTCCGTTGAGTTTCTCAAGATATAACTTCTTTCGTTCTTCGTCAATGCATTCCTTGTTGTAAAGACAAACGAACATACTTTTTTCATCAAGTTCAGCAATTTTTGGAATGTGACTTATATTACGTTGAATATCTTCAAATGTAATAATGGGAACAGCTTTATTGACGTTTTCACTGAAAACAGTTTTCTTTATACACTGATAATCTTTTTCCTTAACAATATAGCTAAAGGGGAGCATTGGATTTACTTTAAGAAGTAGTTCTCTTTGTTTATCGCTTTTTTCTTCTGCAAGATACTTTTCACCTGTTTCATAATCAATGTTATGTGCATCGAGAATTGCTGAAAATTCAGGTGAGGTATGAACTGCACCATTATTTACTGCACTTCGATAAGTTTCTTTTGCATGATAATCTCGTTGAAATTCATCTAATCTTTTCTTATATTTTTTCTCTTGAAAGTCGATGCTAATCAGATTTATTTCACTATTGTAAAGTTCGCTTTCACTTAAATTGAAAAACTTTAAAGCACTTACTGCCTTTGACTTTGCTTTTTCAAATTCAGCGATTATGTTCTTTATTTCCAAGCATTTTATATCCAGTTGATGTTTTTCATCTGTCAGTGTAGATTCCTCATTATTAAGGCTTGTTATTTTTTCAGAAAGTTTTTCAATTTCAGAATTTTTTGCATTAATAGTGTCGTTTATCAATTTTTTTTTATTTTCGAAGTCAGTTTGTATTTTTAAAATATCGTTTTTGTCGTATTCTCCGAGAAAATCTCTTGCAAGGGAAATGTTAAGCTCTTTGAAAACGTTCTGTTCATATTTTTCGAACTGGTCTATCTTGCTTGAAAGTTTGCCTTTTTCGGTAAGAAGTACATTATTTATTTTTGTGATTTCTATCTTTTCTAAGGAAAGCTTTTTAATTCTCTTATCTATTTCCATGTTTCTTTTTACAAGTGATTCAAGTTGGCTTTCTGTTTCATTTATAAGTGCAGAGTAAACATGATTTAATGAAAATACAAGGTCATTGTATCTTGAATTATCATTTTCTCCTATAAGTTTAGCAAGAGTTATTTTTTTAGCCTCAGCCTTTCCTTTATATTTTTTGTATTCGCCGTAGAGCTTTGTAGCATTCAGTATATTGATACGTTTTTCTGCTTCATTGTATAAGTTTTGTGCATTTTCCAAATCAATCTGTGCATTTTCAGTTATTTTTTTTTGATTCTCGAATAAATTAAGAGCGGTATAATAATCGTCTGAAAGCTTTTCGTATCTTATTATTTCGGTTTGAGTTTTAATCTGTTCAAGTTCATCTTTGCAGTGTTCAGTATTTTCATCGGTAGATTTTGAACTGTTTAACAGAAAATAATAGATATCAGCAATGTTTTGTTGATGCTGTTCAGTAGCATCATAGCCTTCCATAAGTTCATTTAGATTATCTATGTAACCGTCCACATCGTTTAAAAAACGTTCATAATATTCTTTGCTACGTAAGATTTCATCGTTGCTATCTATTTCTTCAATTAAGGCACTGAACGTTTCATGAAGATTATTTCCGAGTCTTAAGTTGTTGACGATTGTCTTTAGAATCCATTCATCGAAAAGCTTATCAGATGTTTTTATATTCTTAAACAGTTCAGAAATACCGCCTTCTGTTTCGTTACAGTTTGCGATTGTTTTCCATTCATTTGAATATATACCGTTTTCAGCAAGTTTTTCAAAGTAGTGGTCTTTATTGTCGGGGTGAAAGTAGTCGAAATCAGTTCCCGATTTAACATTGTTGCGAATGATAGTCCTACATTTTTCATACGATTCAAATGAAACACTTCGACCATTATGGACTATGAACGGAACACTCTCAATATCAAACTTACAAGCATCTGTATAGCGGTTTGTGAAAGTAAAATAATTTATTTTTGAAGTGTTGCTTTCATCTGCTGAGGATTTTTTCATAACGATTCCCGTTAGAAAATATGTAGGAACGGATACGTTGTCGAGCTTCCACTCTATAAAAATAAATGAAGGTTGCTTAGAATAAAGATATGACTCCATGTTTCTGTCATGAATTTTAATACATGGATTCATAGGTTGCATCATAAGTTGAACTAATACACTTTTTCCACTTCCATTTTTGAGGTTAATTAACATATTTTCGCAGTTATAGGAATCATAAATTTCGTCCATGATATATTTTCCATCATATAGAATATTCGCAATTCGGATTCTGTTAATTTTAGGCATGATTTATCCCTCCGTATAAAACATTTCATTAATCTCTTTAACTCTGTCATTTGAAAGATAGTAGTTTATCATAAGGTCATCAAGACGTTGAGTGGTTCTTATTTCAGTGCCGTTATCCAGAATGGTTATTAGTTTCTGATTTTCAAGGAATCTACAAGCAGACATAACCGTTCCATAACGAGTAGAGCGTTTTTCCTCATCGAAGATAGTTTTGCTCACCCATAACTCTTTTATATCTTTGAAGTTTACCAAATAGTGTTCCTGTATTTCATCTACATCAACTGTTGAAAAACGCTTGTCAGTTTCGGCAACAATGTCTTTTATTTGTAAAAATTCAGTATTTTTTGGGTTTGTATTCTTTCCACCAAAAAACAGATACAGAATAAACATAACTATGTAGCATTGCAGATAAGCATCTGCAAGACGTGCACTTGCGTTTATGCTCATTCTGATATCTTTCATCGTAAAGCCAATCATGGGATTATCAGGTTTTGGAACAATATAAATATCATGTGGAAGTTCTACCAAATCGAAATCCAGTTCTTTAGCTATAATATGTATTTGATTATTTGTTTCCTCATTCCAATAATCGTAGAACAACTCTCTGTCAGAAACATTGTTGATGTTTCCATTACATACAAGTTTTTTATATATTTTAAGTGCCTTAGTCATTAAAATTCACCTCAAAAATTAGATTATTTATGCTAGTTCTAAATTTAACGACCGTATCATTTCCCATAGAAACAGTATATGATATTATATCGTCACTCTTATGAACTGTTATCTTGTTTATTTTGTAAAAATCATTTTGCTCAGAGAAAACTTTGAAGAGGCAGTAAGAAAGGTCAAATTCACCTGTAGCCTCTGTTGAAATTTCGTCCTCATTTTTTTTCCATGTAGATATATCGAGCGTTCCAAATTCATATAGTTTAAGAAATACTATGTATGTATTTTTATCCGAAAGCATTTCATAGAAATTTCCATCTTTTCTGAGATAGTTTAGAAAATCTTTCAATGTAAACCTTTTATTCTGCGATGCAAAATGTAGAAGTTCACCGATAAGCCTTACATATTCCGTACTTTGTTTTTCTTTTTTAGTAATCTCTGTATCTTCCGTAAAGTTAGGTTCTTCATGAATATTTGTTTCATGTATACTTTCGGCTATAGACTGTTCGGAGTATAACTCTGTAACGTTAAGGCTTTTTTTGAGCTGTATCTTCATAAGGGGAGTCAAGAGCCTATTAATTTTTTCCATATCATTCACACCACCATTTTCGAGTGGAGTTAGGATATATTTTTCAAAATCGTATGTTTTTTTATGCATATAGCGAATCACGTAGCATTTCAACATATATTTCCTTTGTTTTTCTGCATTGTATAATTAAGTCACGTTGTAACTTAAGAGCAATTTCAACATTGTTTTCAATCATTGCAACTTCTTTTTTTGCATTTACTTCCTTTTCACTGAGTTCACCGTAACTAGTTTCTTCTTCATTTAGTCTTTTCTTTGAAAGGTCAATCATTTTGTGAATATCCTGCATTGTACTGTATTCCTGCTCTAGTGTTTGATTAATATCGTTCAGTAAACTAATATATTCTTCAGAGTCAACCTGTTTTAAATTATTACGGAGTCTTTTTTCAAACAGTATAAGCTGATTTTCTTTATTTCTTAGCATCTGTATAAGTTCACGGCTTTGTGAAACAGCTTTTTTGTAGTTCTTCTTTTGTATCAAAAGTTTAAGTCTAAACTCTTCCATTTTAAAACCAAGTTCATCGTCGATTTCTTTTGTGCGAAATAGAAAATTATATCCTTGTGAAGTAAGTTTGTAGCCGACCTCTTTTTCTGCTATCATATAATCCTCGATAAGCATAACGGAAATTTCAGACAAACTACCTTTTTCATAGTTCATAACGCCGTAGTTATGAACTTTGCCATTACTTCGTAGAATATCCTTAATAAGATATCTTGTTACAGTTTCAATCTGTTGAAGAGAAAGCTGTTTATTATAATATGGCATAATATCTTTAAGAAAACTGCTAATTTCACTTAAGGTACATTCTCTGTCCTCGGAAAGAGTACATTCCATTATAAAAACAAGGATTGAAAAAAGTATGTTATCAATTTCAAAGGGTTCAAACCATGATTCTATTTCAGTATTTTTATTTCTACGGTTTACAATTGAATCAATAACAGCCACAAATTCCATGCGGTTCTGAAAACGTTCAAGGTAATCTTTCATTATATCATTTCCTATCTGTAATAAGATTTTCGAGAATATTTTTATTCAAAGCTTCTTGTGGAATATATCTGCCATCTGAAAGAATCCACTTGATATTTTCAACGGTTTCTCCGCAAAAGTCTTGAAGAAATAGTGTAATATCAACTTCTTTCTGTTGTTTTTCGACCTTTCTAAGAGATGTTAAGTTACTAAGTTCAATCAGTTTCACATAGAGCTTTGAAAAAAGCTGTAAATCAAAATCTGTACTTTGTTTTTTTAGCGTTTGATAGATACCGATTCCTTCATAATCCAAATCACCGAAGTATAAGAAATCGCATTTATGTTTAAGTTCAGTTTCGCAGAAATCGGAGAGTGAAAAACTTTCACGAATAACTTTCTTTCCTTCTCCATAAAGAATTCCATCAATTTTATGTTCGAAGAGTACTACTGAGTCATTTACATTACGCATTATTTCACGGAACGAATACCAAGTATCCTTATTTTCAATAATTAAAACCGTATTTTCTGAAAATCTATTCTTTTCTGGGGTGTAGTAAAAAAACGGTTCAGGGGTATTGTAATAGTTCAGTTTTTCTCTGAGATTATTCAGTTCAATTATTGTTTTAGCTGTTGGACTGTCAAGAGTTTTTTCATAATTCCATATTTGATATGCTCGTTCATTCTTTGAAATACGCCAATTTAGTTTATCTGAATAATCTTTCAAGAAATCACTGAGTGGAAGTATTATTTCACGCTGTTGCTTATATTTATTAACGTTTTTTAGATAATAAGAAATACAGAATGAACCCTCAAGATGCTTTATTTCACTTATCAAATCGCTATTATCGGTTTTAGGTTTCAAAATACGATATTTAGTATAAAGTGGAGGAATCTTGCCATTTGTGAAATCTTTTTTTATAATAGGCTTTATAATACCCTCGCTAATCAACTTAGAAATACAGTCGTGCTGTTCATGATAGTTTTTAAAATTAATAAAAGCTGTCAATTCATCAAGTGATATGTATGTTTTACTGTATTGAAAAAGCTTATCTTTTAAATGATTATTACTCATTTTTTACTCCTTGTTTTGAATAATATTGTTTTTATTATATCACAATTTACTCAAAATGTCAATCTAAAATTTAAATCAACACTAAATTTTGAGATATTCTAAAAAATGCCAAACAAAGTAACTATCTTTGCTTGGCATTTTTTGTATAAGTCTTACACAACAGACGTTTCATATGATTAACTATTTTTAAGTAGTTTTGAATCTGCTTTGTTTTGGAATTTTTCTGCGAACACTATAAATCGAGTGTGTGTACCTTCACCGATTAATCCGACCTCATCGAACGCTTGAACTTTTAGAGTAATCTTTCTATTGTTTACTGTTATCACCTCAGCGGTAGCGTATACCTCTAAGCCGATAGGTGTTGCAGATACATGAGTAATATCTAAAGCAGTACCTACGGTAGTAGCACCATTATCGAGATATCTTTCTAATGCCATAGTAGATGCTTTTTCCATAATAGCTACCATAGATGGTGTAGCAAAGACATCTAAAGAACCACTGCCCATAGTTTTAGCGGTATTAGATTTATCAACCATAACCTTATATGTTGCTTTTGTACCTATTTCGATATCCATAGATAAACCTCCTTATATTTATAATAACTATTCTATAGAAACTTCTTCTGATTCAAGTTCATCGGTTTCATATTGAGCGTACTCAACTAAATCTTGCCCCGATACGTTATCACCTAAGATTCTATCGTACGTAAGGATATCTAAATCCTCATCGTTAGGCATATCGGTATCATAGCTAGTGGAGTATATTGGAAGTGTTTCCATTTTATCTAACATCGATTGAATGAAACTGTCCTTAGGAGCATCAATCAAATCCCAGATTACATATGGAAGATAGAACGTTGAAAACTTTTCTGTAGGCATATTAGAATAATCCAAGTCGTAGTTGCTCCAAATGATATAGTTCTGTTCGAACATCACTTGACAGTTTTCGCTATTTACTCCCATAAGGTCATATACGTTGTTTTCGCCACGCATAGATGGAAAGTGGTCACCTATGAATACTACCACAGTAGGTTCATCTATAGAACTTAGATAGTCTATAAATGATTGTAAAGCATCACCAGTGATGCGAATGTTATTTAGATAGTTAGTAATCTCATCGTCAGGATTTTCACCATTGGTATATGGTTGATGGTTCTGCATGGTAGTAGTATGTACATATAAAGGTTCTTCAGAATCTTCAATTAAACTTTCTATTTGACGAAATACGGTATCATCGGTTATGTAGTCATCGAGATATTCTATAGGAACGGTAAAGTCATCTTGGAAAATCATAGTATCGAAACCGAATTGAGAGTATACTTTCTTGCGGCTATAGAACGAAGATAAGAATGGGTGTACATAAGCGGTTTGATATCCTAAATGGTGATAGTATTGAACCATAGTAGGCTGTTCACGAGTTAATAACATTCTTTGAGGCATATTAGGGTCATTTAAAGATTTTACAGGTAGACCGAATAGAAGTTCAAACTCAGTTTTAACAGTAAAACTAGCATAGGTTGGAACTATTGCAGTGCCTTTGTAACCTTCTGATGCTATACTATCAACCTTGTCATAAGCGTCAGTATCGAGATTTAACTCATCAAAGACTCTAAAGTCGGCGAAACTTTCGGACATAATCTGTATTACATTAGGTTTAATGCTGTCGCTTTCACCTATACTTAGTATCTCATCAAGGGTATCTTCTTCGTTTTGATTGTCACCATCTTCGTCTAAGATATCATCTACGGCATCTTCGGTATAGTCTTGAGGTTCTTCTAACTTGTTAGAGATATTTTCCGTAAAAGTCTGTAGAAAGAATGCTATAAAGTTATTATTTTCGAACTTTTCATTTACTAAAAAAGCATTGTCAGACTTTGTAGTATCCACATCGAATACGGCATATACCACGTTAGATACACTAGGAACTCCAATTATTAGTACACACGAACAGAAAGATATTATCATAGGAATAAATCTTTTCTTGAAAGAGTTCTTTAACTTAGGATTAAACCAAAAACAAGCACCTATATAGATAATTAGTAGTAATGCATAGGTTATCAACATAGGAGTTATCTTGATATACGCAAAAGATGTCAAACTTTTAACACTTCGAAATAGTTTCATATCGGTTAGTATTAAATGATTTCCATTAGTGCCATACTTAAATAGCTCAGCTGTACTTAGGGAAAAGTATACTATGCCTTGAATCAATACAGCCCAAAAACCTTTTCTAAATAGCAGATACAGTGTGTAGAATATTATTGAAGATATAAAGATATCGAACATAAATATAGTAGGTTTTTCCACTATGAACATTATTAATTTACTAGGATATTTGCATTGATTAATCTCTGCTATTAATACTATGAATATAGGGAATAGTATGGTCAATAGCAGATTGGTAGCCCTATAGGTTTCAGAGTTTAAGTTTCTACGTTCATTCAATCGAGATATTCTATCACGAAGTTTAAAAAAGGTTGTCTTTAACCTTTCTTTCAAGGAAGTTCCTTCTAAGTTTAGAGTTTGCATAAAAAATCACCTTAATTCAGTTCTATTGTATAGATTTCTTTCTATCTAAATGATAATATATCACAGTAACTAAGATTTTTCAAGAGATTTTTATGAATTTTTAACATTTCATCACATTGCACAAAATATTAAAATCCTATGGAGTTTCCTTTTAAACTATGCTATAATATAGTAATGAATATAAATTTTACCTAAGAAAGGAGTTCTATCTATGTTAGCCGTAGTTACGGGAGGTTCTAAAGGTATTGGAGAAGCTATTTGCAGGCAACTCGCTAACGATGGTTACACTGTAGTAGTAAACTATAATAGTAGTGGATTACAAGCAGAACGCATCGCTAATGAGATAGGTGGATATTCTTATCATGCAGATATCTCTAATTTGGAAGAAGTTAAATCTATGATAGACTATACTATTCAAAACTTTGGGAATATAGACTTATTAGTAAACAATGCAGGGATATCTGTAGTAGGGTTGTTCCATGAGATTTCACAAGTAGACGTTAAGAAAATCTTAGATATAAACTTAAATGGCGTATTTAACTGTACCTCTGAAGTGGTTAAGCATATGATATCTAAGAAGAGTGGTAACATTATAAACATATCATCTATGTGGGGTGAAGTAGGGGGTTCATGTGAGGTACATTATTCTGCTACAAAGTCAGCTATAATAGGATTCACTAAGGCACTAGCTAAAGAGGTTGGACTATCTGGAATTAGAGTAAACTGTGTATCTCCAGGAGTTATAGACACATCTATGAATGAACATCTTACCGAAGATGATATAAACTCACTTAAAGAGGAGATTCCATTATACAGGTTAGGTACTCCACAAGATGTAGCGAACGTAGTAAGTTTTCTAGCATCTGAGAGAGCATCTTATATAACTGCTCAAGATATTGCAGTGAATGGTGGTATATGTTAATTGAAAGTTTCAAATTAAGCTTTACGGGGGGATATCTATTGAAAGTATATCGAGCAGACAATAACTGCATGATATTTATTAAGATAATTATAATATTAGTAATGTTAGGTGTAGACATAGTATCATATATATATCTACAAAGTTATAAGTTGATAATGTATATATTAATGGGTAGTATAACGGTGTTAGGGATATTCTTTGCATCGATATATGTACCTTTGTACTTCAAAAGGATATCTTTTAAGGTAAGCAAAGATATTCTATCTAAAAAGAGTGGTTTCTTTATTAAGACTAATCAGACTATGAAAGTTTCATCTGTTCAGTATGTAACTTCTATATATATTCCTCTGTTTAGATATATTGGTTTTAACTTTATAATCTTTAATGCCTTAGGAGGTCACTTAATCTTTAGTTTTTTAAGTAAGCAAGATAGTTCCGAAATATTGGAGCTTATCGATAATCAGATTAATGAAGGAGGTTCTTAATATGAAACGTCAGCACCCTTTAAAGATGCTCTCATACTCAGCAAAGAACCTTTGGTTATTGATATTCCCCCTACTTAGAGGCTTATTTTCTATACATTTTGGTGATGCTAAAGCTCTATTAGATTGGTTCGCTGGTGCTTGGTTCGATATATTAACCTTACTGATAATACTATTTACTGGATATATTAGATGGCAGTTTTCACGCTTTAATATTAAGGATAATCAAATAGTGTTCTCAAATGGTGTAATCGTTAGAACTAGAAAAGTTATCCCATTGAAGAGTATATCTGCGGTTACAGAGGAAAAGTCTTTCTATTTAAGACCTTTTAAGGCTACTAAGGTATTGGTAAACACTCGTGCAGGTACTTTGGATAAAGATTTATCCTTGATAGTTAATGAAGAAGTTCTACATTGGCTAAGAATGGCTATTGGTAGTAACGATGTAACTACTGATAATAGTAAATCTTTTGAGTATAAGCCTAATTTTTGGCATACTTTCTTCTTTTCATTTATATTTTCAAGCACTCTAACGGGAGCAATCTATATCTTTGTATTTCTATTCAAAGCGGGTAGCATAGTAGAGCAATTTCTTCAACGTTCTGTACTAGATGAGTTTAACTTGGTTACTGAAACTGTCACCGATAAGTTAATGCTTAACGTATCGCCAATATTCGTTGGACTTTCTTTAATAATAGCTTTTAGTTGGATACTATCATTCATTACAAACATAGTTAGATATACTAAGTTTAGGATTAAGAAAAACTCTCAAGGAGTGTTTATTCGCACTGGAGTTATGACTAAACGTCGTTATAAGATATGTGAAAATATGGTTAATTATACAGACCTATGCCAAAGTTTTTGGACTAAAATATTTAAGTTTGTATCTATAAATGTAAACTGTTCAGGGTATGGCTCTTCAACCGATGAGATTCCTGTATTTATACCTATAATGAGTAGAAAAAACTGTCAAAATACTGTATCTGCGATTATGCCTAATATGAAGATATATCCTAATAACTATAAGCCTCGTTGGACTAACTTTTGGCGTTATACTTATAAGGCAATAATTTCATGTGTGTTAGTATTGTCGATATACTTTATATCTATGTATTTCTTTCCAGATGCTATTAACATTATCAAGTTTTTAACTCTCATGGTAGAGTTACCTCTTATGTGGTATTTAATAATAAGTATAATATAATTTTATAAATACGGAGTATTTCATGTATATGTCTTGAGTAATTATTACTAAAAATAGGTATTAGTGGTTTAGTAGATTTATATAAAAAATAATAAAAAATAGTTTTTGGTGGTAAATCAAAAGAAAAAAAATATTAGAGAAATAGAGATTTATGGTTGTACTCCGTTTTCCTTCATTAATTTCTCTGCTTCAGGTCTCTTTTGAGCTATTTGATCAGTGATTGTTTGAAGAGTCTCTGTTAGTTGATTAATAAGTTTCTCAACTTCCTCTTTATCCTTGCTTAGTGTCTCTGTTGTCTCATCAATACTTCTAGTGATTGCTACATCAGAACCTACACCAACAATAACATCCTCACTTTTAAGTTCTGTCTTAACAAAACATCCTGCACCTATAGGTACAAGAGTCTCCTTACCAACAGACCCCTTAATTGCCTTAACAGCATCTCTTGCATTGTTAATATCAGTTAGAGATACATTTAATTGTTCTATCTGTTGAGAGATAGTTTCACCCTGTTGCTGTAACTGGTTTAATTCTGCTGTTAATTCCTGAATCCTTTGTTGACTTTCCATGTTAATAACGCCTCAGTTATAAATGGCACTCTTATATTAATGATCTTACAATATGATCTGTGACTTCATCAGCACTAATCTCAGTAATCTCATCAAAAACAATCTGATTCCTGTTTAGTCTATGTTTACTACCAAATTCAGAGTATAGTTTTTCCTCAACATCAGCCTCTTTGACTGCCTTTAATTCCCTAGTAAACTTCTTAGTTTTATCAACATCTAATAATTTTCCTTTTACTCTAAATATTTTTGTTTTCATAATGATCCCTCAAATAAATTAAATACTTGGTCAATCCTTGCTAGTTCAGGTCCAGTAGTCTTATTTCCTACTATTACACCCTTAGAATTTGCAATGATACATGCTCCTACTAGTTTAACTCCACGGTTAACTGTACCTATCTCAGCTGGTACTCCTAACACATCTTCAATCATATCTAATTCATCCTCTGATGCATCTGGATGTACAAGTGCACCCCTATTTGTTGCAGCAATTGCTGAACCAACAATATCTAATCCAGCAACAGTCATACCAACAACCTCTACCTCTAGAGTCTTCCTGATAATACTCTTAGCCTTATTAGAAATATTAGGATTTACTATAACTCCATTATCATTAGCCACAATAATATTACCTATTGCAGTTAATGTGTCTGGCATGACCTCAACATTAACATTATTCTCACGTAGAATATCTAGTTCATGTGAAAAAACATGTTGTGAAACAAGTAACCCATTAGAGTTACCAGCCATCAGTGCTCCAGCTAGATTACTACCACAGATTGGAGTTTTTATCACAGGAACATTTAATGTTTCCTTGATAGTCTCTAGGTATGAATCCTGGAGTCCTGGGGATACTATAGCAACATTATCCTTTGCTAGTATAGAAACACCTAAGTTAGGATTTCCATCAATATCAAATCTTTGTATCATATTCTCACTCTATCTGTGAACTATTTCTATTAAAAATGTATCAATATAACTAGAAATGTACATCTCTTAAACATTCTAGGTTATATTATGTAGTAAGAGAGTTGATTAAGTTCTCTAAATATTTACATGTATACATTATTATCTAAAATCCTTAGTAACTCGTATTATATGATAAAGAGTTTAGATAACATAATATTTTCATAGTTAGCTTATAGTAAATAAAAATTATTCATCTACTAATGTTACTTCTACAGTTCCATCTTCCTCTACAGCTTTAACCTTAATCTTAGAAGGGATTTTCTCTAGTCCTCTCTCCCAGATCTTCTCATTAACTGATGTATCAATAATTACATCCTCTGCCTTCATATGTTTAGTAATGAACTCACGGATGTATCTCATTGCTCTTGGTGATCTTTTAGTACGAGGTACTCTTTTAACATCCCTTAAAGGAATAGTATAAATTCTCTCCATTCTAATACACTCCTATAAATCAGTTTACATAAATAAAATAAAGCACAAACCCAGTACAGGATTATACTTTAATTTTACTTCTCCTCCATTGTCTACTCTTTGGGTGAGTTCTAAGTTTTCTTGATGTTTTCATCATAGCAAAGATAGGAACTCTTCTGTTCTGTTTAGTCTTCTTAGCTAATCTAATTTTTTTAGGTAAAGTCTTATTTTTACTCATTTTTATTCCATCCTATAACTTTTGACTGAATATGTTGTGGGAAAATATTTGATATATCATAACCGTTATCCATAAGACTTACACGTATCTCCATCTCATAGTCAGAACTATTATAAATATCACTAGGATGTTGATCAATCTCAAATAGGTCATCACTTACATCATTAATTGTCTTATAACCAATACCTGTAAGATTAACATACTGGATATTCTTACGATCCTCTAAGCTCTGTATCTGTGACTGTGTAAGTTTAGGTATACGATCCTCACGTCTAGTTCCATCAGCTATAACATCATACTCATCTGCCAGGTGTTCAAGTACAGTGTGATGAATATAATTAATACCATTATTAGGAAACTGATCCTCTATAATCATATTAACAGCATCCTCCAATATACTCCTATCAAGGCTTATAACTCTATGCTTAAATCCAAGATTCTCTGCAGACTTCTTTGCAGGAATTGTTGAATCAAACAAACCAAAATTAATAGTCACAAGCTCAACATCATATCCTAGCCTGTCAAGTATAACAGCCATCAGGGAACTATCCTTTCCACCACTATATAATACAGCTGTTTTCATAATTTATCAAGTTTATTTTCTGGTAATATGAATTTCACGTTTATTACTTGTTGTTTGGTTAAGTATCTGTTTTAATGTATCATCACTAACAGGTATCTGTATACGACCAGACTGAGCTAAACTAATTAACTGCATCTCTATTGAATTAACAAGTTCAGGCTTAGTTAGTCTAAGATTAGAGAGTCTTTGACGCGCCTCAGCAGACAGAATCTGTCTAAGTGCAGTCTTCTTTTCTTCCTCAAACTGTTGTTGGGCAGCCTGTTGTTGTTGCATTTGCTGAAGATCAACACCCTGTTGATTCATCTGTTGTTGCTGTTGTTGTTGTAGTTCTTGCATTCTTCTACGTCTTATCTCGTCAAGTTCACTCATAATAACAACTCCTTATACACGTATTCATGATTACTATAATTTTAATATTTTGATAACTCAGGAATATCTTTAATTATCTCAGTTGCCTTATTATCTAAGTATGATTGACCAGCTGGGGTAACAGTTCTTCCTTTTTCTGTCTGTTGAACGTATCCAATATCCTCTAATTGTTGTAGAGCAGTTCTGATTATGGATCCACTACCTTTTCTGAACTTGTTAGGTGCTCCACCCATATCCTTTGCTCCACCGTACTTGGTTTGTAGTTTACCAATACCGACTGGACCATCAACATATACTCTTCTTAATAAACTTGCTGTTCTTACATACCACCAATCTGGGTCTTCTGGTCTACGTTCTTTGTGTACACCAGTCTTAACAAATTGAGACCATGCAGGTGGATTTACTTTACTATTATCTTTTAATTCTTTACTTACTGCACTAATTAAACTCTCAGCAGGTACATCAAATGCTGTTGTCATGTTTAATATGCCTCCTATAAAATATAATGCTAAAAATGATTTCTAATTTCTTAGAGATTACTTTCTCTTATATAATACAGCAACATTACCTCTAACATCAATAAGTTTAGACTTAGTATTAGACACGATCTCCTCTAGGAATTCATCCTTATTAGATGCAATATTTCTAGTAAAACGTATCTTTACTACTTCATTATTCTTTAATTGACGTTTAATTTCCTCGATAACCTTGTCATTAACACCATTTCTTCCAATATTAATTTCAACAGTATCAAGAGAATTTCTCATTATTTCTTTTCTACTCTGGACTTTGCTCAAATCAATCTCTCCATTAAACTATTTATCTTTTTTAGTGTAAGGAACTCTAGTAACATGTCCACACTCTAAGCATTGTCTGTGAATCATATTATCTTTAAGTCTTACTCTTAAGTTGAATCCTGGTTTAAGGAATTTATTACAATTTTTACAAAACCTTCCTCGCCAATAATCAGGTAATGGTATATTATATTTAGTAGAGATATCACGAGTTAACTTAACATAACGATCAGATCGTTCTGGGTGAGTGGAAAATTCCTCCTCTGCTTGATTAAACAATATCTGCATTCTCTCGGATGCTATCTTGTTTACCCAATTAGGTCGTTTTCTTCTACTCAAAAATATCTAATCCTCTAAAAAATATAGAATATTCTTCTTAAGTGCAAGGAATGAATTTATGAAAAACATAAATTTAGATAGTAAACTTAAGAATAATAATATAAGTTATTTATTTTATTATTTAAATAAGTTATGTTATTTTCATTGAATTAATATAAAAAATAGTATATAATTGACTTAATCTACAATGAAATTACATCAATATATTTCATTCTAGGGATAATTAATTAATTATAGAAAAAATTTATATAAGATGTTAATCAAAAATTTTAGGAATAATTATATTATAAAGTTAATATTATCCGTGTTTATATTATCCTTGTTAATATTATCAGTGTTTATTAATTAAAAATATGATAATACATAGTTAAGATAAGATTATTATACTTTAGTTTAGATATGAGAAATAATCAGCTAAGTAATCAACTTGACCAGCAGGATATGACTTGGATCCACTAATAATACCCATAATATCATCAACAACCTCATCAATACTTAAATTAGATGTATCAATCTCCGAGATATTATCACCATAAGTCTCATATGCCTCACTAGTACATATACCAAGAATCTCAGCACTAATATTCTCCTGAACCTTCTTATCACTCCATCCACGACTATCTAGACGTAGACTTAATACATCAGGATTACATCTAAGAATAATAACACAGTCAGCATTAGGATAATCATGTGCCAAGTGACCCTCAAATACTATATCATCTTCTGGATTACTATTTCTAATATTATCAATTATAGGTATCATAGCCTCTGTATCAACAATTCTATATCCACGCTCATCATCAATACCCATATCTAAGTCATAATCATCAAGTAAACTGTTAATACTAATTAACATAGAATTAGTCTTCTTAGATAATTTATCAGATACCGTTGTCTTTCCACAGCCAGGAGTACCTGTAATAATAATCATCATAGAAATCAATAATATAAAAAAAAAGGAGTAGTATTAGAGGTTTCTAATTACACTCTTAATATCGTTTGGATCACTAGAAACCTTTGTTGGCTCTTCACATGCATCAATAGCAACATTAGGATCTTTAAGTACATGTCCTGTAACAATACAGACAACCTTTTCGCCCTTATCAACAACACCATTTTCTACAAGCTTTCTTAGTCCTGCAATAGATGCTGCACTTGCAGGCTCTACACCAATACCCTCACTACGTGCAAGATACTTTTGAGCATCAAGAATCTCATCATCAGTAACAGTCTCAGCTGTACCATTAGACTCCTTAATTGCACGCATAGCCTTAAGTGAACTTACAGGTGCACCAATCCTAATAGCAGTTGCAATAGTTTCAGGATTCTCCACAGGTATTACCTCATCACTACCAGCCTTAACAGCATTAGCTATAGGTGCACTATCAACTGCCTGAATACCAGTCATCATAGGAGTATCCTTAATATATCCAGCATCTCTAAATTCAGTTATACCCTTCCAGATAGCAGATATATTACCAGCATTACCTACAGGAAGTATGATCCTGTCAGGTGATTGCCAGCCTAAGTCATGGACAACCTCCATACCAATAGTTTTCTGTCCCTCTAATCTGTATGGGTTAATAGAGTTAAGTAAGTATAATTCACCATCAAGAGCTAACTGTGTAATAGTCTCAAGGGCATCATCAAAGTTTCCATCAATAGCAAAAACCTTTGCTCCATGGAACATTGCCTGTGCAAGCTTACCTAGTGCAACCTTACCATCAGGTAGTACAACAGCACATTTTAGTCCTGCACGAGCAGCATATGCTGATAGGGATGCAGATGTGTTACCAGTAGATGCACATCCAACCATATCTACACCTAGATCAACAGCCTTAGTAGTACCTACACTCATACCTCTATCCTTAAAACTACCAGTAGGGTTTGATCCTTCTACCTTAACATATAAGTCTATTCCTAACTCATCACCGATAGTATCACATTTACAGAAAGGTGTTCCACCCTCATCAAGACTTACCCTGTTCTCATATTTTACTGGTAGGAATTCCTTGTATTTCCAGATATTATCTCTTCTGCCCTCAAATGTTTCACGTGGAATATCCTCAACATCACATTCAACCTCAAGGATTGATCCACACTTACTACAAGTATATATTATTTCATCATCATCGTATTCTTCATTACAGGAAATACATCTAATCATTTAAATTCTCCTAACATTTATTTTGTATAATAGATTATCACAACTATTAATAATATATCATTTATTGAATCTACCTAATATTATTATTTATTTTTTCTGTGTATATTACTAGATACAATGTAAATAAATATATAAAAAAAAGAATATTTGAGAGGGTTAATTTTAAACTACCTAGTTAGTCAGGTTGACTGTGACATTATATAATGGTTCATCCTCATGTAGAGAATCATCATAAATATAGATAACAGCATGATGAGCTCTAGTATCACCAGAACTATATACTGACTCTTGAATACTTATAGGTTGATTCTCTGGTGCATCAACCATGTTCCACACAAGTGACTTATCAAGTAACGTATTACTTGAATCATATAACTCAACATACATTTCAATATAATCATATGAATCTAGTGGTGTCATATTACAACTAATCTCATAAAAAGGTGCTATTGAATTATCATCATAAGTTATTGAAATAGAGGAAACATTAACATTAGAATTTGATCCCATACCACTAATAACAAACACACCAAATACTACTAAGATTATAACTAACACAACAGGTATAGCCCATATCCACTTATTACTACCATTACCACCATTATTAGGTTGGTTAGGATTGCCCTGTGGATTATTATAATAGTTAGGATCCTGATTACCCATCTGGTTATTCATAGGTTGATTAGGATAGCCTTGTTGATTACCATATGCTTGATCATATCCTCCTGTTGGACTATTTGGTGGCATATTACCCATATTCTGCTGGTTATTATTATAATAATTACCATTAGGATTATTCATATTCTGCTGATTATTATTACTACCAGGCATATTAAATTTTGGACTATGATTACCATCACGTTCATAGTATGCTAGAATAGTAGAAACTAGGAAACATATACATGATAATATAGCATAATCATTAGTTGTTGCTAATGATGCTACAGTACAAACAATATATAATGCTAGGGATATCCTATAATCCATGTTATATAATACTGCACCAACAACACCTATTATTATAATTGCAATGTATACAAAGAAAGCTATAGCAGCCTCATCAATAAATGAAAATGCATACATGATACGTGCTACATATAAAGCAAATACACAACCTATAAGTGTACTAACCCAATTCAAACGAAAGTCAATATCATTAAGACCCATGTTTTACCTCCTATTAAACTAATTAGTCATGTTGATTGTAGCATTATATACTGGTTCATCATCATGCAATGAACTATCATACATGTAAACAATAGCATGATGAGGTTGAATATTATCTGAAATATAACATGTCTCCTGAATACTTATTGGTTGATTCTCTGGTGGATCAGCCATATTCCATACAAATGACTTATCAATTAACGTATTACTAGAATCATATAACTCAACATACATATCAAGATAATCATATGATTTTAATGGTGTTATATTACAACTAATCTCATATGAAGGGAATAATGCACTATCATTATACACTATTGAAACAGATGAAACATTAACATTAGAATTTGATCCAGTATCACTAAAAACAATTACACCAAATATTACTAATACAATAACTAACACAACAGGTATAGCCCATATCCACTTACTTCTACCATTACCACTAGCATTATTATTATAATTAGGTTGGTTAGGATTGCCCTGTGGATTATTATAATAGTTAGGATCCCAGTTACCCCTCGGATTATTCATTGGTTGATTAGGATTTCCCTGCTGATAATTATAATTAGGTTGGTTAGGATTGCCTTGTGGATTATTATAATAGTTAGGATCCTGATTACCCATCGGATTATTCATTGGTTGATTAGGATTTTCCTGTTGATTACCATATGCATTATTATAGTCATCCATAGAACCATTATCAGGATCATTATCCATACTCTGCTGGTTATTATCAAATGCATTATCATAGTCATCTATAGGATCATCTTCTGGTTTATTATCCTTATTCTGCTGGTTATTATCATCATCAATATCATTAAGCCCCATATTTTACCTCCCATAAATTTATTATTAATATATAATATTTAATTTACATTATTTAATACTAACTTTTAATAATAAAAAGAATATCTCTTTAGTAGAATATTATTCAAGAATTTAAATAAGAGTTTTAATATCCGAGTCTTAAGTATAAATAATTTCTAATTAGAAAAGTCTAAAAAAAATATAAAAAGAATAGTAGTAAAGATGATCATAATTCTTCTATGTCAATCTCTTCTTTATCAATGGTGTTTAATTTATCATCCTGTATGGTGTTTAATATTAATTGATCAGCATCATACTTATCTACAAGGTTCTTGTATTCAGTATTATCTGGCTTATTATCTTTCTTATAATACTTATCAGTAATAATATTATCATCCTTAATAAGTACTACATGATACTTATATAACACATTATCACCCTAATTATCCACCTAACATGTAACTAATAATAGCAATCAGTACACCTACTAACACAATCTGTATTGCTGATCGTGACATACTCTCCTTTGCAATGCTTCCAAGATAGCATCCAAGAGCAATTAATAGAACAAAAGATATTATGATAGTTGAAATGATTGCAGAGTATATATCACTACATACAAAGAATGGTATTGAGGGGATAAATGATCCCATGAAACTTGCACTACCATGAGTAATCATACTAATAAATACCCTGTATTTAGCCTCCTCATGTATAACAGTATCATTTAACTCCCATTCATCAAGCATCATCCTATTTTCAAGCTCACGGATATTCTTCTCTTCCTCTGCATGTTCACCAATATATGAACCATAACCATTAGATAATGCTATTGCTATACCACCACTAAGCCCAGTTAATCCAATAGTCATAGGATCACTAGTTGAACCTGTTGCCATAGCAGTTACAGCAGCTGTTAATGTGATACTCAGCACTGTTAGGATACCATCAAGAGATCCTAGTGCCAGGTATCTGCTCATCGCAAAATAATCCTTAAGTATTTGTCTTATTGTTACTTTCATTTATTCTCATCACTATAATATTATCTTCCAAGTTCTTGATGTGCACGTGCTAAATGTCCAGCAGCCAGGGCACCAACAAGGGATAACTCACCTGCAAGTACACTTCCAGCTACAATAGATGCATAACGCTCCACCTTATATGATCCTTTAGAATCAAGTATGTTTAGGGATTCTATTGCAGTCTCAAGTCTTGTTCCACCACCAACAGTGGCAACTGGTAGGTCTGGTAGTGTAACACTAAAGTATAGGTCACCATCTGCTACCTGTGCACTAGTTATACCAATACTACCCTCAACAGTATGTGCAGGATCTTGTCCTGTTGCTAGAAATATTGCTGCTACAATATTAGCATAATGTGCATTATATCCATAGCTACCTGCTATAGCACTACCCAGGAGATTCTTTGCATAGTTTACTTCTACAATAGCTTCAGGTGTAGTTTTAAGTGTCTTCTCTACAATCTCTCTAGGTATTACTATGTCTGCATTAACACTTTTGCCTCTACCCTCTATTAAGTTTAGTGCTGCTGGCTTCTTATCTGTACAGAAGTTTCCACTAAGAGCTATTACATGGATATCATTCTCTTTTTCTATGAGATTGATTGCCTCTTGTGTAGCAATTGTGACCATGTTCATACCCATACTATCACCAGTTTCATATACAAAGCGTGGGTATACATAGCGTCCAACTATTGCAACAGGATCAATCTTTAGGAGCTTTCCGTGATTAGTTGTTGCCTCGGCTGCCTCTCTTATTTTATCAAAGTTATTATTTATCCATACCTTAAGCTTGTTAGCCTCAAGTACACTCTTAGTCTCTATTACTGGTGCTCTGGTCATCTGGTTAGATAGTATTGATACATTACATCCACCAGAGTGTCTTATTACACTACAACCCCTGTTTACACTTGCTAGTAGTGCTCCCTCAGTTGTTGCTAGTGGTACATATGTTTCAATGTCCTCCTTTTCTGTGTGGATCTTGATTGGTCCAGCTACCCCTACAGGTATCTGTATTGCTCCAATCTGATTCTCAATATTCTTCTTTGATGCATCAGTCATATCTATAGAGTATTTAGATATGTGTTCTAGCTCTACATCAGCCTCTTTTTCTATGTATTCACGCCTAATATCTGTTGCTAGATTAGTATCATCCACGTATTTTTCTATCTCAAATAACCGTATTTCTCCAGATTCAAGTTTATCTAGTACTTCTTCTTTTTTTGTAATCATTTAACACACCACAATATTAAATCATACCTATACTATATTATTGTAACTATTATTATTTAGAATTATTATAAATGTCTAAGATTAATATAAAGTTTAATCAATACTGAATCCTATTTAATTGATATTATTGTCTTATAGATAAGTTAGTACTGTCTTATAAATAGGTTAGTAATTAGTTTCTAGTATAATAGGTAATGTTTCTAGTAAATTAATAGGTAATATTACACATTAAATAGTTTATAAAAAGAGGGGATGGTGGTTATAAGTTTTCTATAATATCTACTATATCTGCTGGTTTATCAGCTACATGTACACCATGCTTCTTGAGTAATTCCTTCTTGTTCTGGGCTGTACCATCTGTTCCCTCAATAATAGCACCAGCATGTCCCATACGTTTTCCTAGTGGTGCAGATACACCAGCAATGAAGGATATTATTGGTTTTGTTAGGTTTTCTTGTGCATATTTTGCTGCCTTTACTTCTGCTATTCCACCTATTTCTCCAAGTAATACTATTGCATCAGTATCTGGGTCATCCTCAAACTCTATTAATGAGTTTGTGAAGTTTTGTCCTGTAACTGGATCTCCACCTATACCTATTGCTGTACTGATACCTCTACCTGAATCACTTATCTGGCTTGCAACCTCATATGTTAGTGTTCCACTTCTAGATAGTAGGCCAATATTACCCTTCTTGAAGATGTGGGTAGGCATTATACCAAGTTTTCCTACTCCAGGTGATATTATACCAGGGGTGTTTGGTCCAATTAGTGTAGTATTATTCTGTTTTGCATACTCAACTATTTCAATACTATCATGTATAGGTATGTGTTCGGTTATAATTATTACTAAGTCTAAGTACTTTATTGCCTCAAATGCTGCATCTTTTACGTATGGTGCTGGTATGAATATGATACTAGCATTTACTTTAGGGTGATGGTATTTAACTTCTTCAATAGAGTTGTATACTGGTAGTCCCTCTACTGATTGTCCAGCCTTTCCTGGACTTGTACCAGCCACTATATTAGTATTATATTCAAGCATTTGCTTAGTATGGAATCTTCCCTGTTTACCTGTTATTCCCTGTACTACAGCCTCAACATTTTCATCTAAGATTATCATGTTATTATCGACTCCTGTGTTGTTTTTAAGTATTAATCAGATACACATAATGACACTTAATATTATATTATCATTTCGTTTTTTGAT
>JAJQHG010000075.1:36800-56259 GCA_021199865.1 Methanosphaera sp.
ATTTTGATTTATTATAACATATATTTATGTTATTTATAATTATTATATGTTATCAATTAATATACTATATTAATTAGTTTGATATCCTCTTAGTCCTTTTATATTACTTATTATTTCTATTATTTATTACTAGGATTATTATGTGTACTTTACTTCTCTAATAGTCTCATTGAATGATCCAGTGGATGGGCTAAATCAATTACATTACTATTCATTAGTGCAGTTACTGTGAATATCACACTTCCAGGTAACACATTAGCTGGAGTATTATGTTCAACCAGGTATGCATTCTTATATCCTTGTAGTGCACCTGTTAGGGCACCAGCAATAATACCAACCTTTTTAATGTCCTCTGTTGCAATCATTACAACTGGATCATCAGTCATATTAGATACATATCCTACTCCTGGTATTTCTTTTATACTACTAGTTAGACTTGTAGCACAATCACCTACACTTGTCATACCTGAGACTACTTCTAGTACACATCTGGCCATGTCATCTACATAGTCTTCTCCACCATATGTATCAAATCCTACTATTATTGCATCAGGATAATAGTCAGGGTTTAGTTTTATCTGTGCATAGGATATTCCCTCACCAGCATCCTCTGGTGTCTTACCAACACCATTTAGGTCATCAAAGCCCTCAGCATTATCTTTTAAGACACAGTATATTGCATGATTTACACTCTCTAGTAGAGAATCATCCTCTATTACTGCGGTTATTACTATATCATCACCTGTAACATTACTTAGCTTAGCAAACTTTGCACCAGCAATTGTTATTCTTCCAAGATCAGCCTTCACATTTTCTATTAAACTTTCACTACATGATATATCATTATCAGATATATCAATACCAAATGAAACCATCATCATATTATCATCACATGTATCACATCTTAATATATAGTATGTGTATTATTATATATAAAATACTCTATAATATTGTATTATATCTAGGATTTTCTAATATTTTTATGTTAGTGTTTATGATAATTTAATATTTTCTAGACAAATTTAGGTTAAGGGTAATTTATGTGATCATGGACATGTACTATCATTATTAATGTTATCATGATTATATGTTCTGGTAATATTATAAACTATTGTTAAGTTCTACCATATTAGCTTAAAATAATATGATAGAAACTATAAAGTATTAGTAATAGAAAAAATTGGGGTGTAAATATTAAGACAGGAGTATGTGGATCAATAATAGAGGATAATCCTGCAGATGTAATCAAGACACTAAACATGGCAAAAACAATGAATCTTGAATACATAGAGCTACGTCTTGATTCAATCAAGAATATTAATAATACTATGGCCATAGACCTAATAGACCAAATAAAGAATGAAACTGATATACCCATAATACTTACTAATAGGACAAAATGTGAGGGTGGAATATACACTAAAAGTGAAGATGAACGTATAGATCTACTAGTTACATGTGCACCACTAGTAGAGTATACTGATATTGAGTTATCAACAGATAGTAGTCTTAGAAGTAAGGTAATAAGTAGTGCTAATAATACAATAATATCCTATCATAACTTTAGTAAAACACCAAGTATAGAGCAGTTACAAGTAATTATTGATGAGGCTCATAGTATTGGTGATATTGCCAAGATTGCTCTTAAGCCACAAAGAATAGAGGATACATATACCATCCTAAAACTACTTATGGATAATAATGATCTTATAGCAATATCAATGGATGAGTTAGGAAAATATACGCGTATAGTTGCACCATTAATGGGTTCACCAGTCACATATGCTGCAATAAAGACTAATAGTGCACCAGGACAATTAGATGTGACAAAAACTAGTAATATAATAAAAGAATTAAAGCCTGATAAGAATGAGTGATGAGTATAGAACAATTATTAAATCATTAAATAAGATAGGTGTGGATACAAGGTACATCAGCTTATATGATAATACAATATATATTAATAACCTAAAGTTTTCTAAGTTCTCAAAAAAAAGACAGGAGAGCTTTAATAAGGATTACCCTGATATTCAAGTAGTACGCAGTAAGGTATTCCAGAAGATATGTATAAAAACATCACGTTCACTAAAGAATATGATATCACCCCATGATGAAATATATATTAGTAATAGTAATACAGCCGAGGATATATTATTGAATATAGTATTAGAGCCATATAAGAGAAAGTATGGTATAATAATCACACATGATGATAAAGCTAATAATATAATTGCAAGTAGTAAGTGTTTAGATGATTTTGCAAATGAATACATTAATTTAATGATAGATGGTAACAAGATAACGGATAGCTATGAGGAAAATACAATATATCCATTAATACATGTATCTAGAGAATGGATAAATGAGTGGATTAACCAGACAGGTTATGATGTAGAGGTGAGTCAATATGACAACACAATAAGTCAAGAAGTATTAGACTTTCTTGAAACACACATACCAAATGTATGTGAATCAATAAAACAATCAGTAACCTACCTAGATGATAATAGAATAAAATAGAGGAGAAGAATAATATGGCATCAAACACAACAGGAGAAGCATTTAGAGTAACAACATTTGGACTAAGTCATGGAAGAGCACTAGGAGCAACAATAGATGGATGTCCAGCAGGACTAGAACTATCAGAAGAAGACATCCAAATAGAACTAAACAAGAGAAGACCAGGAACAAGTAACATAACAACACCAAGAAATGAATCAGACAAAGTAGAAATCCTATCAGGAGTATATGATGGAAAAACAGATGGAACACCCCTAACAGCAATAATAAGAAACAAGGATCAGCGAAGTAAAAACTATGATAACCTAGAGAACAATCCAAGACCAGGACATGGAGACTACTGCTGGTATAAAAAATATGGAAACTACGACTACCATGGAGGAGGAAGAGGTAGTGGAAGAATAACAATAGGACACGTGATAGGTGGAGCCATAAGCAAGAAACTACTAGAACAATACAACATAACAACAACAGCACATGTAACAGCAATACACAACATTAAAATGGAGAAGAAACTACCACTAGAAACAATAAAAGAAAACATCACAAAAAACAATGTACGATGTGCAAACCTAGATACAGCAAAACATATGGAGGAAGAAATACTAAAAGCCAAATCTGAGGGAAACAGTGTAGGAGGACAAGTAGAAATAATAATAGATAACCTACCAGTAGGACTAGGCCAACCAGTATTTGACCGTATAGATGGAGATCTAGCAAAAGCATTAATGAATATAGGTGCAGTAAAAGCAGTAGAAGTAGGCCTAGGAGTAGAATCCTCCCTACTAACAGGAAGCCAGATGAATGATCAATACACAATAAAGGATGATAAGATAATAACAACCACAAATAACTCTGGAGGAATACTAGGTGGAATGACTAATGGAATGCCCGTGATACTAAGAATAACAGTAAAACCAACACCATCAGTAAGTAACCCACAGCAAACAGTAAACCTTGAAAGTAGAACACCAAGGCAAATTACTATAGAGGGACGTCATGATCCATGTATCTGTCCAAGAATAACAACAGTAGCAGAGGCTGCATGTAACATGGTTATAGCAGATCACATGATAAGATCAGGATTCATTAATCCAGATAAACTTGAATAATAAAACTAGTAAAAATAGTAGAATAAAATCTTGTAATAAGCCTTGAGAGGGATTTGAACCCCCGGTCCCCTGATTACGAATCAGGTACTGTGCCTGGCTGAGCCATCAAGGCATGCTAATAGTTATGTAAGAAAAAATACTTATACTTTGTTAAAGGGGATTGGTATGGTTTAAACTTAAACATAAGGATCTAGGCTAAGTGATAAACCATCTGTAGCAGCTATTGTCCTAACACCTGTTTCTTCGGTAATAGCTCTAGTGTTCTGGAAAGGATTATTCATAATAAGGTTTACTCCTAAGTGAGTCATAATAGCAATCTTAGGTTGAACTTCCTCAATTAATTGCTTAAAGTCTAATGTTCTAAGATGACCCTTAATCTTACGTTCACCCTCCTTAATAACATTAGCAATAAGAATATCAGTACCCTCATGCTCCTGTGATAACTCAGGGAAGTACTCTGTATCAGCAGTATACCCAATAGTCATATCCTTATACTTTATATTAAAGCCTATACATGTAGGATCACCATGAAGAGTTTTAGTAGCTTTAATAGTAACTTCATCATCTGTAATTATGTCTCCTGGATACATAACTGAAGAGGTAGGCTTTGATTGATGATACTTTGATATGCATGGTCCTAGATCCTCATAACCATTAATAACACTTTCACTACCAATAACATGTCCTCTTCTTTTAGTCATTCCCTGTGTCATAGCCTCTATTAATACCTCTGCATCTGTATAATGATCAGTATGACTATGACTTACAAGGATCATGTTAATTTTACGTGGATTAACACCATACTGATGACTTCTAACTAGAGCACCAGGCCCTGGATCTACATGCATATTCTTAGATCCCAACCCATCAATACGGAATCCACCAGTCATTCGCTTCTGACTGATTGTAGTGAAACGTCCACCTCCTGTCCCAAGGAATTGTAGTTTCATATTATCTCCTTTTAATTATTAATTATAAAAATTATCTCGAAAAAAAATAATCTATATAAATAATTATATCATTCATAAATTATTTATACTTATTTATTGACTTTAAAATAATTCTTTATATTAAGATTAGGCCTCAAATTAAACTGATTATTAATAGATGTTATTCAAGGAACACATAATAGCCTATTTTATTATTAACCTAATATTAATAATACTTTGATAATATGGGCATGTGTTGAGTTGTTAAATAGTATATAATGATACTAGTGTGTTCTATTCTAACATTGATTTGAGGTATTTAGCAGTATAGGTATCCGTCTGTGCAACTTCCTCAGGACTACCCTCAGCTATAACATATCCACCATCATTACCACCATCAGGTCCTAGATCAATAATATGATCAGCAGTCTTAATAACATCAAGATTATGCTCAATAACTATTAACGTGTTTCCCTGATCTCTAAGCTTAATTAAAACCTTTAAAAGATTATTAATATCCTCGAAATGTAATCCTGTGGTAGGTTCATCTAATATATACAGTGTATTACTAGTATTCTGTCGGCTTAACTCCTTTGCTAGCTTTACACGTTGAGCCTCTCCACCAGAGAGTGTTGTTGATGACTGTCCAAGCTTAACATATCCAAGACCCACATCCACTAGTGTTTGTAGTTTCTTTCTTATTCTTGGAACATTCTCAAAGAATTCTAGTGCCTCCTGACTAGTCATCTCTAATACATCATTAATATTCTTACCCTTATATCTTACATCAAGTGTCTGATGATTATATCTTTTACCCTCACATACTTCACATGGAACATACACATCAGATAAGAAGTGCATCTCAATCTTTACTATTCCATCACCATTACATGCTTCACATCTACCACCCTTAACATTGAAGCTGAAACGTCCAGGCTTAAATCCACGAGCCTTAGCCTCAGGTGTCTGTGCAAATAATTCACGTATAAGTGAGAATACTCCTATATATGTTGCAGGATTTGATCTAGGAGTTCTACCAATAGGTGACTGATCAATAACAATAGTTTTATCAATATTATCTATACCCTCAATCCTGTCATGTACACCTACATGGTACTTATGCTTATTATTCATCTCTTCATAGATTCCATGATAGAGGGTCTCATTAATAAGTGTACTCTTACCAGAACCTGATACTCCTGTTATACATATTAGTTTTCCTAGAGGGAATACTACATCAATATTCTTAAGATTATTCTCCCTTGCACCATAAAGCTTTATAAACTTACCATTACCCTTCTTTCTCTCTACTGGTACATCAATACTCTTCTTACCAGAAAGGTATTGGCCTGTAAGGGAGTTAGGATTATTCATAACCTCCTCTGGTGTTCCTTGTCCAGTTAGGAATCCACCATTATCCCCCGCCCCTGGGCCTATATCTATCACATGATCAGCCTCACGTATAGTTTCCTCATCATGTTCTACTACAATAACAGTGTTTCCAAGGTCTCTTAGATGCTTTAGTGTATCAATAAGCTTCATATTATCCTTCTGGTGAAGCCCAATACTTGGCTCATCAAGTACATATAGTACTCCTACAAGACGACTACCCATCTGTGTAGCAAGCCTTATACGTTGTGCCTCTCCACCAGAGAGTGTACCAGATGACCTGGCAAGTGTTAAATAGTTAAGTCCTACATCATTAAGAAAGCTTAGTCTCTGTCTTATCTCCTTAAGTATTTCATGTCCAATATATTCTTGACGCTCAGTTAACTCTAGGTTATCAAAGAAATCCTGTGCCTGTGCAAGACTAAGACGTGTTAATTCATCAATATTAAGATCACCAACAGTAACAGCTAGCATCTCAGGTTTTAGTCGTCTACCATGACATGTTGGACACTCATCAAATGTCATATAGTGACGTATAGCTTTTCTTCTATAACTTGATGATGTTTCAATATACTGTCTTCTTAACTCGTTTATAACACCCTCGAATGGTTTTTTGTGTTGTCTCATCCTACCATTTGTTTCAAATGTGAAATCTATCTCTTCACCATCACTACCATATAGTATTACATGTTTAACTTTATCAGGTAATGTATGGTAGGCTACATCCAGGTTAAAACCATAATGAGTAGATAATCCTACAAGGATCTTCTTCTTATGATCTGATATTGAACTACTACCACTCCATGGCTTTATTGCACCATCATTTAGACTAAGAGTCTTATCAGGTATTACAAGATCAGGGTCAATATTAAGCTTACTACCTATACCATTACAGTCTGGACATGCAGCTTGTGGATTATTAAATGAGAACATTCTAGGACTAATCTCTAACATGTTTATTCCACAATCAGGACAACCAAATGATTCACTATAAAATTTATCCTCAACATCAGGATTACTATTTGCAACACATATAAGTCCATCAGCTAATTCTAGTCCCGTCTCTACACTCTCAACTAGTCTCTTCTTGAAGTTAGATGTGTTTGTTACTTTAAGTCTATCAATAACTATTTCTATTGTATGCTTATATGTCTTTGCAAGCTCTATGTCCTCATCAAGTGAGCGGATTTCTCCATCAATTCTTGCTCTAACAAATCCCTTCTGTTTATAGTTATCTAACACCTTCTTATGCATACCCTTCTTATCCTTAACAACAGGGGCTAATAGGTATATCTTCTCCTGGTTATTTTCCTCAATTATCTCGGATGCAATCTGTCCAGGTGTTTGTTGTGATATCTGCTTTCCACACTTATAACAGTGAGCTACACCAATACGTGCATATAATAGTCTTAGGTAATCATATATCTCTGTAACAGTTCCAACTGTGGATCTAGGATTAACACGTGTAGTCTTCTGATCAATACTTATTGATGGACTAAGACCTTCAATATAGTCTACCTCGGGCTTTTCCATCTGTCCAAGGAATTGTCTTGCATATGCTGTTAGAGACTCAATATATCTACGTTGTCCCTCAGCATATATTGTGTCAAATGCTAGGGAGGATTTACCTGATCCACTAATACCTGTTATTACAATGAACTTATCTCTTGGTATAGTTATATCAATATTTTGTAGGTTATGTTCACGAGCACCCTTAATAATAATTTTACGCTCATTTATAGCTCTACTCCTAATATCTGCTTCCTTCTCCATACTAACTCTCCCTTAACTGTCCTATACGATCTCTAAGTTTTGCTGCCCTCTCAAAGTCTAATTCATCTGCAGCCTTCTTCATCTCTTTTTCTAAGTCCTTAATGATAAGTTCGACTTCATCTACTGTAACATTATCTAAGTCCTGTATATCATCATCAATACTATGAGTCTTACTTCTAAGTTTACGTACAACATTCTTAGGTGTAATATTATGATCCTCGTTATATGCCATCTGTATTTTACGTCGACGTTCTGTTATGTTAACAGCATTAACTAGTGAATCCGTCATATTATCAGCATATAATATTACTTCTCCATCAACATTACGTGCTGCACGACCAATAGTCTGTATGAGTGATGTCTGTGAACGTAGGAAACCCTCCTTATCAGCATCCAGTATTGCAACAAGGGAAACCTCAGGTATATCAAGACCCTCCCTAAGTAGATTCACACCAATAAGACAATCAAACTCTCCACGTCGCAACTCATCAATAATCTCTGAACGCTCAAGAGTAGTAATCTCAGAGTGTAGATAACGAGCCCTGACATCCATCTTAATATAATAATCAGTTAAATCCTCAGCCATCTTCTTAGTAAGACTAGTAACCAGTACCCTCTGATCCTTCTTAGCCCTCTTCCTGATTTCTCCTAGTAAGTCATCAACCTGATTCTTTATTGGCCTAATAACTGGTTTTGGATCAACAAGTCCTGTTGGCCTAATAATCTGTTGAACCTTATTCTGACTACGTGATAACTCAAATGATGTGGGTGTAGCAGACACATATAATACCTGGTTTTGTGCCTGCATAAACTCATCAAACATAAGAGGTCTATTCTCCTTAGCACTAGGAAGACGGAAACCATACTGTACAAGAACATCCTTACGTGCCCTGTCACCCTCATACATTCCACGTATCTGTGGTACAGTTACATGTGACTCATCAATAATTGTAAGATAATCCTCTGGGAAGAACTTTAATAATGAGTAGGGAGTCTCACCCCAATCACGACCATTCATATGCATAGAATAATTCTCTATACCCGAACAGTAGCCTACCTCCTGTATCATTTCAAGATCAAAATTAGTTCTCTGCTCTATTCGTTGTGCCTCAACATGTTTATCTAGAGCCTTGAATGTAGCAACACGCTCGGCTAACTCTTCTCTAATCTTCTTAATAGCAATATCCTGCTTCTCTTTAGCAATAACAAAGTGCTTTGCAGGAAATATTACAACCTTACGTAGCTCCTCAATAATATTAGCTGTGACAGGATCAATCTTATATATAGCATCAACCTCATCACCCCAAAGCTCTATACGTATAGCATAATTAGAATTAATAGGATATACCTCTACTACATCTCCACGTACACGAAAATTACCACGATCAAACTCTATATCATTACGCATATACTGCATATCAACTAGTTCATGAAGTATCTCCTCACGCTGTATAATCATCTCTGTTTCAAGTGTTAATGTAAACTGCATATAATCATCAGGAGAACCAATACCATAAATACATGATACACTAGCAACAACAATCACATCATCCCTAGTTAAGAGTGACTGTGTAGCAGAATGTCTAAGCCTATCAATCTCCTCATTAACACTAGACTCCTTATCAATAAAAGTATCAGTCTGTGCAACATATGCCTCTGGTTGATAATAATCAAAGTAGCTAACAAAGTACTCAACAGCATTATCAGGGAAGAACTCCTGAAACTCCTCATATAACTGTGAAGCAAGAGTCTTATTATGTGACAATACCAGTGTAGGCTTATCTAATTGCTCAATAACATTAGCCATAGTAAATGTTTTACCAGAACCAGTTACTCCCTCTAAAGTTTGCTCCTTATCACCATTCTTGAAGTGTTCAACAAGACTATCAATAGCCTGTGGCTGATCACCAAACGGTTTATAATCAGAATATAAGTTAAAATTTGACATAATACTTACTCTTTAAAATATAATCACTATATTATTTTTCTCTTACAAAGTAGAAATAGTATTTTATTAATAATTCCTATTGAATCATTATTCTTTAGCTTAATAATTTTTTGACTATAATAATATTATATCCCGTAAAATATTTAAAGAAATTCAAAGCACATGATAAGTAATATGAGGGGTAACTATAATAAAAAACTAATTAAATCATGAAACAAATTACTCTGAATAATATCTCATTAGAAATATGTAATTAAATTTATAAGTAAAAATTCATGAAAAAATAGATTAAACTCTCATAAAATTTATGAATAATTGGTAAAATCCAATTGTTTATATAAAAATATTTTATTAAAACTGTTTTATTTAAAAAAATATAAAAGGAAAGGGGGTTTGAATAAAGGGAATTTATTTGTTCCCTTACTTGTTTTTATTCTTCTTGAGTTAAAGTACCATTCTCACTACTGCTTGTTGCAGCTGATACGATAAGAGTAGTTTCTAAGCGTAATGTATTGTATTGACTGTTTTCACCGAATATAACTGTTACATTGTAGTATCCTGTACCTAGTGTGTTTGTTGGTATTTCTACGTTTAATACTCCACTTGATGTGGTTGTGCTTAGATATGTTTTTCCATTGATTTTTATTGATACCTTGGTATCATGATCGATTTGTACTCCGTTCTCGCCATAAAGTGTCATGGTTATTGTAGCGTTTTCGCCCTGAGTTGAATATAATGGGCTAATCTGTGCTACAACATCAGACTTTGTTACAGCGAATGTAGTGTTTTCTTCTATTCTATCATAATTTGTACCAGAGTATACTGCTGTGAGTGTGTAGTTTCTCTCACTGTAGGTTGTTGGTATTGTGTATGTTACTGTTGCAACACCATTAACTACTGTAGCATTTAGTGCTCCGCCATCCTCATTCATTAATGTTTTACCATTGATCTTGAAGATAACAATTCCACCATCAACAACCTCAGAATCCTCTGACACGAATACTGTGAATGTTACTTTATCCTGGACAACAATATCCTCTGGTAAGGATAAGATTGTTAGTGTAACTTGTCTACTAGTTACTGTTAATGTAGCATTTGATTCACTAGCTGTGTAAACACCGTTTTCACCATATCTAGCAGTTATAGTATAACTACCTGGGTTGTTTGTTATTGTGTAGTTATAGGTTGCGAGTCCGTTTATTACATCAGCACTTCCTATTGTCCTACCGTTAAGTTTGAATGAAATCTTACCAGTAGTTACAGCATTACCATTCTCATCAACAACATTTGCTGTTAATACAATAGTATTACCATACTTCTCAGTAACATCAGATACTGTAACACTAGTACTTAGTGGGTTTACAGTTAAGCTTGCACTACTTGTAGCACTAGTATAACTACTATCACCAGTATAATATGCACTGATACTGTATGAACCATTACTGCTAGGTGCCGTGAGTGTTATGCTGAAAGCACCTGTACTGTCTGTTGTAATAATATATGCGTATTCGTCACCATCAATACTGATCATTACATATTCATCAGTTAGGTCAACACCATTACCTGTAAGACTACCAGTAACTGTTACAGTACCATTAATACCTACTGTGTAAGAGGATTGATCTAATACAAGGCTTGTTGTGATTGCTTCAACTTCTAATGAACCAGTAGTAATATCATCATTATAAGTATCATCACTACCAGCATATGTAGCAGTTATTGTGTATACTCCTGTTGTACTTGAAGCAACAACATCTTATATGCTGTATGTACCATCAGTTGTAGTAGTTGCAGTGTATTCTACTCCATTAATAGTAATAGTTACATCTGCATCAACAATAGCATTACCGTTTTCATCAAGTAAGCTACCAGTAATAGTTACAACATCACCCACTTCAACATCACTAATATTGGCTAGTGTTAGGGTTGTATCTAACTTCTCAACACTAAGTGAAGTTGTAGTATCAGATGCTTGGTGTGTACTGTTACTATCATAACTAACAGTTACACTATATTCACCAATGGTTTCTGGTGCTACTCCTGTGATGTGTAGCTACCATCAGAGTCTACAGTAGTAATATCACTAATAATAGTCTCACCATCTTTTGTGATTGTAATAGTAACTGTTGAACCACTCATAGCCTGACTATATTCATCATTTAATGTACCTGTAACAGATAATGATCCATTAATAATGCTAGAAGCAATCTCATCAACAGTTACTGTTGTAGTTATTTGGTCTACAGTGAATCCACCATCATAAGTAGTCTCATCATAAACATTGTCGCTACCATAGTAGTCAGCAGTAACACTGTTATAACCTACAATGCTTGATGTGTAAGTAGTAGTGAATGTACCATCTCTACCAGTTGTTAGTGTAGCTTGTGATATTCCATTAATTGTAAGTGAAATACTTGCTCCACTAGTACTTCCCCATGTAATACCACCAGTATCCTCTGTGATAGTGTAAGCACCATTAGTACTATTCGCAACTAGATTAATAGTATAATTATTACTAGAAGTACCATTCGCTTATATTATTTATAGTAGTAACTAATTGAGCATAACTACTCACACTATAAGTAACAGTGGCCGTTGATACACCATCTTTTTCATCCACTACACTATCCTGTGTAGTTTCAGCTTCTTTTACATTATCCTGTGTAACTTCATTACTTTCTACACTAAATTGTGTAGTTTCTACTTCTTCTACACTATTTTGTGTAGCTTCATTACTTTCTGTTTCTTCTAGAATAATACTATCATCTGTAGTAAGTGTTGTGTTAGCATCACTAGATACGTTGATATCTGTTGTATCTTCTGCTGCTACAACACTCATACAGAGAAATAATAATGTTACTAGAAGAAATATTTTTGTGTTTCTTCGATTATTCATAAGATAGACATCATATTCATTTTTGAAAGACGACGAACCTGACTAGCTACGTGCAACCACCTACAATATGAAAATAAAAACCGTAGGATACTCCGTATTGACCAGGTTCAAGGAATAACATATCTATCCATAATAATTATAATAATAAAAAAATTTGAACAAAATACGTTAATCCTGAATCAAATTATCTCCAAAAATCATATATATCAATAAATTGATATAACTTATTAAATCATATCCCATCTATTCTACTAGAAAAAAAAACTAAATTACCCTACTAATCACAACAACCAATAATAATACCACATAACTTTGGTATATGTAACTACTATAAAACCTACATCAGAATCATAATTTATAACTTTTAGTTTGAACATATCTACTATTAATATAAATAATTGATTTAGTGGATGTATTATATTGGATTTTGAAATAAAGTATAAGGATGCTATGGCAAGAGTTGGTAAGTTTAAGACTCCTCATGGAACTGTTACAACACCTAACTTAATGCCAGTAGTACACCCAGGAAAGCAGACAATAGATGTTAAAGAGTTTAATGCAGAGATTGTAATAACAAACTCATATATTATATATAAGAATGATGAACTTAGAAAAAAAGCCCTTGAGGATGGTGTGCATAGTCTTATCGATTTTCCAGGAACAATAGAGACTGATTCTGGATCATTCCAGTTATCAGTGTATGGTGATATTGATATAACTAATAGTGAAGTAATAAGATTCCAGGAGGATATAGGTACAGATATTGGTACTTCTCTTGATATACCAACAGCACCCTATGTTAAGTATGATGAGGCAAAAGAGGATGTTGAAGTAACAGTAGATCGTGCAAGGGAAACTATAAATGTACGCAATAACCTGTTACTTAACAGTGTTGTGCAGGGATCAACATATCCAGACCTAAGACTGGATTGTGCTAAACGTATATCCAAGTTTGATGCAGACATATACCCTATTGGTGCTGTTGTACCATTAATGGAGATGTATAGGTATTCAGACTTAGTGGATGTTGTGATGAGTTCTATTAGGGGATTACCAGAAAATAAGCCTCGACACCTTATGGGTGCAGGTCATCCAATGGTATTTGCACTAAATGTAGCAATGGGTTGTGATCTATTTGATAGTGCAGCCTATATATTATATGCTAATAAGGATCGTTTCATGATGCCCGATGGTACCCTAAAGCTTGAGGACTTAATAGAGATGCCATGTAGCTGTAAAATATGTACAGAGCATACAGTTGATGAGTTAAGAGCAATGGATCAACCAGAGCGTGCAAAACTAATAGCTAAGCATAACCTCTATGTAAGTTTTGCTGAAATTAGGAGAATAAGACAGGCCATTGTTAATGGAGAATTAATGAAGCTAGTTGAACTTAGATGCAGATCACACCCAGCACTACTTGATGGTCTACGACGCCTAAAACAGTACCAAGAGGATATGAATAAGTTTGATCCTAGAAGTAAGAATACAGCATTCTTCTATACTGGTAGTGAATCACTTAATAGACCAGAGATAAGTAATCATAATAAGCAACTAGATAATGTGTTACCTCGCAGTAATAATCTTATATTATTACCTGCTACACGCAAACCATATAATAAATATGTCTATAAGGAGTATATTAAGAAGTATGACCCAGAGTATCCTACATTCTATACTAATTATCCATCAAACACTGATTATACTTATAGTGATATAGCAGTTGTGGATGTACCATTTGGTGTGATACCTGTAGAGGTTGATGAGTTCTATCCATTAGCACAGAATGAGTCACCATCAATTATTGATGAGGAATCCAAGAGGTATGTTAGATCAATGGTTAAGAAATTTCAGAATAACTATGATAACATACTAATACACAAGAATATCCTAGAAAAGTATGATATTGATGGATACAAGCTAGCACAAGAAGAGTTACATCTACCAGGAAGTCTACCATCAGACTTTGAGAGACTTAAAGTTATTGCTGACTACCAGTTTGGAACAAATGCTGGTAATGTTTTGTTTGGTAACAATCCAAGTCAACTAACAATAGAGAAAAGTAGGAAAACACATAAGATTAGACACGTGCTAAAGGATGGACAGATTATTGTTAATATGCGTGCATCTGATGGATTTCTTATATTAAGTGATCTTGGAGCAAAGTTATTACATGAAAACTTCTTTAGTCCACATATGAGGGTAGTAGTATCAGAGGAGGCCGAGGAGTATGCACGCAAAGGTAAGAGTGTGTTTAATAAGTTTGTGATTAGTTGTGATGAGAATATTAGGCGTAATGATGAGGTACTAATAGTTAATAGTAGGGATGAATTACTAGCATTTGGTAAATCATTACTATCTAGCTATGAAATTAATGACTTTAATAATGGACAGGCAATAAAGACACGTAAATGGAAGAATATGTAGGATGATTATATGACGAAGACACAACTTAAAGTAAAATCAATCAGATGTGGAACAGTAATTGATCACATTAAGGCTAATCGTGGACTGAATATTCTTAGTATGCTAAACTTACCTGATAGTCAGACATCAATAATGATGGCTATAAATGTAGAGTCCTCCCTTATGGGTAAAAAGGATATTATAAAGATAGAGGGTCGTGAATTATCACAAGAAGAGGTAGATAAACTAGTACTACTCGCACCACAGGCTACAGTTAATATTATACGTGACTATGTGATAGCTAAGAAGTCTAAGCTACATCTTAGTGATGAAGTACATGAGGTTGTACACTGCACTAATCCTAGTTGTATAACTAATTCTAATGAGCCTATAACAGATAAATTCTATGTTGAAAGTAAAGAGCCAGTTATACTTAAATGCTTCTATTGTGAGCGTAGCATGAATTATGATGATATTGAATCACAATTCTAGGATGGATCTAATTGAATATATATAATGACTCTATTACTATAGATACAAAGAGTAAGTTTGAATTAATTAATATTAATAGTCAAATATCAAGGATAATAAAAGAAAGTAGTATTACTAATGGCTTAATTAATATTTCAACAAGGCATACTACTAGTGCCATAATAATTAATGAGGATGAAGAACACCTGAAGAGGGATATTAAGTATATCCTGGAAAAGGTTGTGGGTGAGGATAACTATGAGCATGACTTGATTGATAATAATGCATCTAGTCATCTTAGAAGTTTACTCTTAACTCCCACACAAACCCTGCCAATTATTGATAAATCACTCAGTCTAGGTATATGGCAGAGCATATTTTTTGTAGAGTTGGATGGGCCACGAAGTAAACGCCAAGTAAACATAATGATTATAGGTGATTAATACCTATAGTCTACATTCCAAAGTGTTTCTCTACTAATTCAAGCTTTTCGGGTATATTTATTGTCTGTGGACATGCAGATAAACACTTACCACATCCTACACAGTTATGTGCCTGTCGATCCTCATGTAAATGGAACATATACTGTACAGATTTATTCTCATTATTACTTATTTTATCAAGATTATATTCCAGGAAACACTTAGGAATATTCACACCATATGGACAAGGCATACAATAATTACATGATGTACATGGAATCTGCTTAAGATCAGCATAGGATCTTCTAACATTCCCTAATACCCTCTTATCATTATCTGTTAACATGTTCTCGGATGCATTCTCTACTAGGGATATGTTCTCTTTTACTTGTTCTAGGCTACTCATACCACTAAGCACACAGTTTACTGCACTCTTATCCCATAGGTAATTAAATGCCCATTCTACTGGTTTATAGTTACTCTTAGCCTTACTGAAGATGTCAAGTATTGGTTGTGGCTGGTTTTGTGCTAGTTGTCCTCCACGTAGTGGTTCCATGATCATTGTACCGAGTCCACACTTATTTATCTTCTCTACACCTTCTAGTCCTGTGTTATCATCTTCATCCAGGTAGTTTAGTTGTGTTAATACACAATCCCACTTATCATAGTCTTGGAGTATTTTATCTAGTAGTTCTAGTGATCCATGTGTTGAGAAGCAGGCATGCTTTATTCGACCATCACTTAGTACTCTATCTAGATACTCATAGAGTCCTCCGTCCCTAATATCTTCATAGAAGGAATCCTTTATGGAGTGTATGTAGAATAATTCTATTTGGTCTGTTTGTAATCTCTCTAGTTGCATATCCAGTGTTTTATCAAAGTAGTCCCAACTAGTTATCTGCCATGAGGGCATCTTTGTTGATATGTGAACCTTATCATAGTATCCCTTTCTATGTAGTATATCAGCAAGTACTGTTTCACTTACTCCAGGTTTAGATCTACTAGTTGTATGATAGATTAGTGCTGTGTCAAACATGTTTACTCCATGATTTACTGCGTAGTCTATCATTTGCTCTGTCTTCTTAATATCCACGTGTTCTGGGTTATCATCAATTAGTGGTAACCGCATAGCACCAAAGCCTAGTATTGATGCTTCTATTCTTGTTTTGCCTAGAGTTCTATAATTCATACTAATATATTTATAATTTATATATAATAGAACTATTACTGTATAAGGGATAACTATTCTATGTAGAAATTAATAGTAAAAAAAATTAAAAGATAGGGGATTATGGGGGGAGGTTAATAAGGGGATTACAAAATACGAATGAAAGTATATTAAACAGAATTATTTTATCAACCTATTTTTCTACATAAACTCAACCTCCAAAGCTATTACAGGGTACTCTAATTCAAAGTTTGTGAGTACCTGTGGACTTATTTCTCCAAAGTAGCCCTTGAATGTGAATGGTAAATTATCACTTAGTGGCTCTACAGTGAAGTTTGCACATCGACCCTTAATAAATGCTGGATCATCACCATCACTAAGATTCATCTTAAAGCCCATATTGGAGACAAATGATTCTACAATTGACTTTATTGTTGTGAAGTTTGCTACAGATGATATCTGTGCAGCTGCTAGTTTCTTAACTGTCCTCATCTGTACCTCACTATCCTCATCAAGATATGCTACATCCCCTATCTCGAAGATCTTCTGTGGTAGTTCTTCATGCTTATTATCCTCCAGGAATTCTAGTAGACTATTAATTAATGATTTTCTAATCATTGTCCTATCCTGTGTTATTGGTTGGGCTACCATTATCTTATCATCCTCTAGGGGACGTTCAAGCTTAGTGTAGTGTTGTTCTTCACTTGTTAGCATTAGACTCATTATCTCTGTGAATCCTAATCCTATCATTACCTGTTCTAGTATCTGATCAAATTGACGTTTAGGATCAGGGTTTGCTACTGTTGATATATCGGGTAGCTGGGCTGGTAGATCATTAAATCCATATCCAAGGGCAATATTCTCTATCAGGTCTACCTCGTGTAGTATGTCTATCCTGTATCTTGGAACAGTTACACGCACAGTATTCTCATCAATAACTTCTGCATCAAATCTAGTCTTCTCTAGTGTATCAACTATTTTCTGGGCAGTTAATTCTATTCCAATATATTCGGATGCTGTTGATGTATGCACATCTAATACTTTTGGTTCAAAGTCAGGATAGGATTTATCCTCCTCGTATGGGTATTTGACTGTTATTTTCTCGATTGTTGAATCCTTGCCTGCTAGGTTGGATGCTATTATGTTTACAGTGTTTGTAACTGCTATTAGGTCTGTTCCTGTCACATCAATAAATAGGTTCTTTGTATCTGTTGTTAGACGTGTTAAGTCACTATTTATTATTGGTGGCATGGACATTATGTTATCCTCACCATCAACTATTAATGGGTAGTAGTCATATCCTTCTAGGAGCTTATTATATTTTTCTCCCTTTGTATGCTTCTCTAGGATTTCATCTAGTGTCATTTCTTCATCTGTATCTAATGGTATAAATTTATCACTACTAGGATTTCCTGCCTTATAATAGAATGGTCCATTTACTTTATCCAGGTCATGTATTCCTATTGCTACTTTTTTCCTGTCACGACCGATTACCCAGTGTAGGTGTTCCTGGAACTCCATTATGTTTCTTAGTTGATCATCATTTATTGATATATCACGTATAATACAGCTAGCAACATATGGCCTTATATCTTCTAGTTTACTATCTACTGTGATTGTCTCATTATTATCTATAATATTGTATTCTGGTATTCCCTTCTCAATTCCTAGGTATCCTTTTAGTGCTCTGACTATTCCCTCTACACTATAATAGTCTGGTCTGTTTGGGAAGAATTCTACCTTTACTTGCTCATCATCATAGCTTTCTACATCACTTGAGATCATTGGTAGAATATTTATTAATTCATCTTTTGGTATTTCTTGACCTAGTTGTGAGAATAATTCATCATATGTAAAATTTATTACAGGCATTTTATCATTCCATATTTATTTTAAATGAGTCTAAAAATGTTATATTAGAAAGATTTTATTTCTTTCTATAATGCTAATACTATCATAAAGAATATTGATTCAATAGTAAAGTGGAGTGCTCTATGAACATACTCGGGCATCTCAATATCATAATAGTTATGTATTATGTCTATTATGAAGTGAATTGTTCCAGCAAGTATTCCTATTGTTGGTGACATGAAGACTATTGATAATACTACTACGTGGAATATTGCTTCTAGTAATTCATGTATAATCCATGTTATAAAGGATGAGTTAACTGTTTTATATATTCTCTCTCCAAGGATTATATAGAAGTCTGAGAATGTATGCCATATAAATCCGTGGAGTATATCCGAACAGGCTAGAACAACTGCTATATAAAACCATGCTAAATCCATTATATCACCACAACATCTGGTTAAATTTTATTATTATAATTAATTTATGTAGAAAGTATTTATTATAATTAAGTTATTGAATATTATCAATATAAATATTATTAGTGTCTGTTAAACATTCTAAAATATTGAGC
>JAJQHG010000094.1 GCA_021199865.1 Methanosphaera sp.
TTTCCTGTCCTGAAGAACAATCTAAAATAGCATCTTTCCTCTCCTTAATAGATGAGAAGATTAGTCTTATTGATGAAAAATTAGACTACTTAGAAGAGTATAAACAGGGGTTACTACAGCAATTATTCGTATAAATATTAGAGTATGGGATTGCTTTTCTTAGTTTTTATTTATTATTTTTGTATTTATCTTTATTTGAAATCATGTTTAAATAGTAGTTATTAGTAAATTTATTATTATTTAGGGTTTTTTAGTTAAATAATTTGTTAAGGAATGAAGATGAAGTTTTGTATAATTATTGACTTTTTTGTGCCAAATAGTTATAGTAGTGGTCAAAAGAGGTATTTTGAGCTGGCTAAGAGGTTGGTTCAGCATGGTCATAGTGTGGATATACTTTCTATGCGTCATGATGATAATTCTCATAGTGTTATTGATGGTGTTAATATCTACTATTTAGGTCCAAATATTTTATCAAAAGATCCTGTTAATAGGACTAATAGGGTTAAATATGCTCATGCTATTTATGATTGGATCAGGAAGCATGAATATGATATTATTGATACGCAGTCTTCATTATCTATGATTCCTGTATCATTCATATCTAAGCATTCTAATACTCCTGTTATTAATACTGTGTATGATACTAGTTTTAAAGAGGATAGACTTTCTGGTATTAAGAAGCATTTATATCTTAGTAATCCTTATTCACAGATTTTGACTGTTACTAATTCTACTATGCATGTACTTGTTGAGGATTATGATATTAATGATGATCGTATTATTAATACTCCTATTGGTGTTGACTTGAAGTATATTGATAGTATTACTAGTCCTTCTAAGAAGGAGCATAGAATTATATATGTGGGTAAGCTTGTGGAGTATAAGCATGTGGATCATCTTGTTAAGATCATTAATGATTTAAAGGAGAATATTCCTGATATTCACCTGGTTATTGTTGGTCGTGGTATAGAGCGGGAGTCTCTTGAGAACTATATAAGGGATAATAGGTTAGAGGATTATATTGAGATATTTGATGATCTAAGTAAGGATGAATTATTTTATCAGATGAAGATTGCTAACTGTCTTGTTCTTCCATCTACACATGAAATGTTTGGTTTAGTACTAACTGAGGCTCATGCATGTTATACTCCTACTATTGCATATGATACTCCAGGGGCTCGTAATATAGTGAAGGATAATGTTAATGGATTCCTTGTTGCTCCTGGTGATATTGAGTCATTAGAGGATAAGATTGAGTATCTACTAGAAAATAGTGATGTGTGCAGACAACTAGGTATGCAGGCACGTATGAATGTAGAGGATAATTATGATATTGATAAGATTGTATTAAAATATATTAATCAAGCATCAAAGCTATTGAATTGTACAAAACATAGTATTAGGTGATTATATGAAGGTTGTAGGAGTAGTTGGAAGTCCAAAGAGTGATGGTAACACATCATACTTAGTAGAAAGGGCACTTGAATATATTGAAAATGAGGGTATAGATACTGAGCTTATAACACTTGCTAATAAGGATATTAAGTTCTGTCAAGGATGTGACTACTGTAAGGGTAGTGGTGAATGTATAATAGAGGATGATATGAGAGAGTTAACATCTATTATTGATGGTTGTGATGGATTAATAATGTCTAGTCCAGTGTATTTTGGTGATATGACTGGTCTTGCTAAGACATTTATTGATAGACTTAGGCCTCTACGTAATAAGCATTCACTTAAGTATACTGTGTGTGGAGCTATTAGTACGGGTGGCTTCCGTAATGGTGGACAGGAATCAACAATTGCATCAATACATGACTTCTTCATGATTCAGGGTGGTATTATTGTTGGTGATGATAAGCCTACTGCTCATTATGGTGGTGCTGGTGTTGGTGATACACAAACAGATGATGTTGGTATAGATACCTCTATTAACCTGGCAAGACGTATGGTGGATGTTCTAAGAAGGATAAATGATTAATATTATTATGGGTAGTATTTATGTAACATTCAACGTGTTTATAAGCTCCAATGTGTTATGTGATCTCCAATTTTATATGAACTCCAATATTATATTCTTTTTTTATTAAAAAAATAGGAAATAGTTTTAAATAGTATTTTAATTAAAGAAGATATCAACGACAAAAACATTATTATCAGGAAACTAGTAAAATGAATGAAGAAGATAAACCTCCAATCACTAAAGATATATACATAGTACTTTCATGTTATAACGAAGAAAAAACACTCAGGGAAGTTGTGACTCAACTAGTAGAACGTGGATTTAAAGTATTGATAATTGATGATGGATCAAAGGATAATAGCCCCGTAATCGCTAGAGAACTTGTAAGAGAATATAAGGGTATGGTGTATCACTATAGACATATTATTAATGTTGGTCTTGGTGGAGCAATAAAGACGGGAATTGCTGCTGCTCTAGAGAAGGGTGCTGATATTATAATTACATTTGATGCTGATGGACAGCATGATCCTGATGACTTATATGGAATGTATCCAGCACTACAGGATGGTAGGGCTGATGTTGTTATAGCCTCCAGGGACTTTAGTTGTATGCCTACTGGTAGACGTTTTGGTAATACTGTGATGAATTATATTACATATATATTCCAGGGTAAGATGGTTACAGACTCACAGTCTGGTCTTAGAGGATTTACTAGTGAGGCTGCACGTAAATTAGATCTTAAATCTCCAAAGTATGGTATATCCTCAGAGATTATTGGTGAGATTAAGCGTAAGAATCTACGTTTTATGGAAGCACCGATGACTACAATATATGATGAGAGAACTATACAGAAGGGAACAAATACTAAGGTTGGTATAAAGATTATTCTTGAATTCATTAATGAAACACTCAGATAGGTGATTTAATTGTTAACAACACTTCACATAATATTAATAATACTGAGCATACTTGTATTAAGTTTTATCACTTATAGTCATAAGAATAATACTTTTAGTAATGGAATGTATCTTTTTTGTATAGTTGTATGGATATTTATTGTATTAATAGCACTATTTCCTAGTATGACAACAGCATTTGCAAGGCTATTTGGTCTTGGTCGTGGACTTGATGCAATATATATCCTCGCAATACTATTCCTATTATACCTATTATTCAAGTTATATAATAGGGTAGAGGATCAAACCAAGAGAATAAATGAACTAGTAACCCAACTAGCACTAAAAGATAATAGGGATGATAATGATAAATAACCTCCACATTACTACTTTTTTAAAATAAATATTGATTATATTTTAAGTAAACATGTTTACTTTTAATGATAACTAGTTAAAAACAAATAGATATAATATTAAGAATCCATATATTATATATAGGTAAATTATTAAATAATCATAATTTAATAGAATTTGCATAGTAATTAATTATAGGAGAAGACAAGATGTTTCCAGGTGGAAGAATTAATCCAAAACAGTTAAAGCAGATGGAAAAACAGATGAAAAAGATGGGTATGGACATGAAGGAAATCGACGATGTTGAGGAAGTGGTGATTGTCCTTAAAGATAAAGAAATAGTAATCAAGAATGCCCAAGTAAGCATAATGAATGCTATGGGAGAAGAAACCTATCAAGTTACTGGTAAAGCCGAAGAACGTATAAAGGGAAGTAGTAGTGAGGTTGCACCAATAGAGTTATCTGATGAAGACATAGAATTAGTTGCATCCCAAACAGGTAAGCCTGTTAGTGAGGCAAAAGTTGCACTAGAAGAGACTAATGGAGATCTAGCTGAAGCTATTATGAGGCTATCCTGATGATAAAAATTGTTCATATGTCAGATTTACATGTGGGCTATAACCAGTTTAAAGAAGATATATTACTACAATCAATCAAGGAAATTAATGAACTAGAACCCGACGCAGTTATAATCACAGGGGACTTGACAGACACTGGTTTCTATCGTGAATTTGTTGAAGCAAAGAAGTATATTGATCAAATAAATGCACCAAAGATGATAGTACCAGGAAACCATGATGCACGTAATATTGGTGATGAAGTATTTGAGGATCTTTTTGGTGAACGTTATGGTGTATTAACACTTGAGGATAAGGCTATAAAGATTATTGGTCTTGATAGTAGTGAACCTGATCTTGGACATGGTAAGATTGGTAGGATGCAACGTAAATTCATGGAAAAAGAGATTAGGGATGCTAATGAGAAGGGATACTTTACTATTATAGCACTCCATCACCATATTATATCTATACCTAATACTGGTCGTGAACGTAATATTCTAAGTGATGCTGGAGATATTCTATTATTCCTACTAAAGCATAATGTTAACCTAGTATTATCTGGACATAAACATGTGCCACATGTATGGAGGATGAATAAGACCCTATTTGCAACTGCAGGTACTGTTTCTTCAATGAAGCTTAGAGGTAATACTAATCCATCATATAATATTGTTGAAATAGATAATCAGTACGTGAAAATTGTGTTACATGAATCTAATGGTGAAACTAGTAATTTATTACCTCCATAGAATTAATAAAAACAGGACTTAGAGTTTAATAAAATAAACACCTAATAGTATAAAATAAATATAATAAATAATATAGTTATACACATATTGATATTATTTGAACAGATAAATAAATATAGGAAAAGGTGATCTTTTGAAAATAATTGTTGATGGGTCAAATGTAGCATATTATGGACAACAACCCTATGAAGAAACTGGTAAAGTAACTCCTAGTCTTAAGACTCTAAAAGTTGCTATACATACACTCAAAAAGTTAGGTCATGAACCTATAGTTTTAGCTGATGCACCATTACGACATGAAATTGATGATAAAGATGGCTTTAATGAGATGATTCAAAACGAGGAAGTCTTCCCAGTACCTGCAGGTACTATTGCAGATCATTACATATTAAATCTTGCATATGAAGAGGATGCAAAGATATTGTCTAATGACTTCTTCAAAGAGTATCATGATGAATTTCAGGATATTGAATCTAGACGTTTACCATATAGGGTGAAGAATGGTCGTTTCCAGATAGGAAAACCATCTCCTCCAAAGAAGGATAAGAAGATATTACAAAAAATCTGTTCTAGATCATTAACTGAGTTTGAAAATAGAGGTTTTGACGTCTATAAGTCTAAGAAGAATCAGAAGTTTAGTGGACTTGCCGTTGCACAAGAAGCAATTAACCGTGTAAGTAATGAAGAGGATAATTCTATTGATTCAACACTTGAGGGAATGTTTAACAAGCTCCCCGTACTTAATAAGTTAGTAGGATTCGTAGAAGATGATATAGAAGATGCTGACTTCTTGATATTCGTATTAGTTAATCCTAAGGATTATAAGACAGCTGTAGGCCATGCTAGTCAAATAGCTGTAACTATACGTAATAAATTAAATCTTGATCATTCACCACTAGTAGCTGTTCGTAATGACTTATTTACTAGACCAGGTACATTTGAGTTAAATGTGGTTTACTCTGATGAAGTTCTTGAGAGATCACCCTATGATATAGATATATTAATTAATAACTCAGATTACTCCTTTATAAAACATAATTCAAGAAACATTGCTAGTACCATTGCTGGTCGTCTTGGAACATGGAAGTTCCCAATAGTAAAGGTTAAACCAAGCATGTTACTAGAAAAACCTGGACAATTTGAAGTTTCTATAGAACATGGAGGTAAATAATGGCTTTTGAAGGTATATTTAAAAGCCTATTCTCTAGATTATTAAATAAGAGAGTTATTAGTATTGGAACAAATTACTTTGCAACTAATGAGTTAGAAACTGAGTATGTATCCTTAATTAACCTCACAGATACTATGCTTGTAGAGATTGAACCAGCACAGATTAACAGTGAAACTATTTTTGCAAACCTGGAACGTGAACTGGATCAACGTGACCTTCCCCTAAACAGGAAATTCATTGAAATAAAGCCTGCAGAAAATGAGATAAATGAGTATGCACTTCTAAGTAATATTATTATGGGAGATGACAGGTATCTCTACATTGAATTATTTAGGCCATCAAACTTAATTAACTCTTTTGTTAAAATGGTAGAAGAGGCTGAGGGTAAGATTGTTGAGAAGAGTCAGACCGAACTTGTTCTTCATATGCCCTCAAAGAAGGAGAGTATCAGGGTAGCAATTAATATGATTACTCTTGGTATGAAGCATGGGATTAATGTACGTGGAGCAGTAGGTATGACGGGTGCTGCATCTATTGAACGTGCAATAGAGATGAATGCATCTATTGGTCAAGTTTCTGGTGTAGGATTCACTAAGCTTGGTGGTGAATATGGTGTTATCTTTGAGGAAGTTCCAACAGATGAGAAGGTACATCTTAAACCAGTCCAAGTTGATAATTTCATGTATATTGATGCTAAGGATTCAACAGGATTTATTTCAAAGTATGGTAAGGATAAGCTCATTGAAATAATGAATGATATTAATAGTTATATTAATACTAATAGTCAGGGAAAGATAGAAGGATACCGTGTAGGTGGAGATGACTTAATAATTAATTTCCCTAACAAGTCTATAGCACTGAAAACTGGGCTTGACTGTGCATGGTATGCATTCAATAATAACTTAAATCTTAGAATAGGAATAGGTAATAGTCGTAGAGAAGCAGGAGAGAATGCTCATATAACTGATTCTATAAAGATACGTGAGGATACTCCTGTAATGGTATTTGAAATCGCAAATGGTACATATGCATATTATATTCCATCAGAGATGACTAGATCTACAATTAACTACTTAACAGGGAATACTCTAACACTAGCAGGTGTATTTATATTCATATTCCTAGTAACTCTAATAGGAGTAAATATAGGTTATGCCTGGATAGGATTAGTAGCACTTGTAATATCCTTAATAGCAGTTTTAGTCACAGATTAAGGTGTTGAAAATGAGAATTAATATGGCATTAAGCCTAAAGAATAAAGAGGAGTGTTGATAGTATTAGTGCACAAACAAACTCAAAAATAATAATTATATTAGTAGTCGGTGTATTAGCAATACTATGTGGAGTAGTAGCATCAGCATTCATACAATTTGATTTACCAGATCTAAACTTTAGTGATAATGATACTAATGATACACTAACTAATAATTCTACTAATGATACACTAACTAATAATTCTACTAATGACACAAATGATACTAATAATACAACTACTACAACAGTAAAGAAAACAACTAATACTTCAAGTCAAAGTTCAAGTAGTAGATCTAGTTCTTCTAGTTCTGGTGGTAGTAGTAATCGAAGCTCGAATACTTCATCTAGTGGAAATAGTTCTAGTAGTGGAAATAGTTCAAATAATTCGGGATAATAATCTTTAACCTTTTATTATTTTTTATTAACTTTTTTTATACAGGAGAAATTTATATGAAAATATTAGATAAGGGTATTTGCTCTCTTAGTAGTTTTAAGGTAAATGGATACCGTGAGGGTAAATATGGAGTAACAATCTTATACCATGAGAATTCTACAGCAGTAGCTGTGTACACATCAAATAAGGTATATGCTGCACCAATAGATATTACTAGGAAGCATATTGCTAATGGTAATATTTCGGCTGTAATAATTAATAGTGGTAATGCTAATTGTTATACTAAGGATGAAGGCCTGGAGCGTGGCCTAGAATTAGCACGCCTAACAGCAGACACCCTAAACATACCCATAGAGGATGTGGCTGTTGCATCAACAGGTGTTATTGGTCATCAATTACCCCTTGGTATACTAGTACCTGTAGCCAAGAAGTCACTTAGTGATTTAGGTTCTAGTCGTGAGCATGCAACAAGAGCAGAGGAGGCTATTCTTACCACGGATACTGTTAAGAAGGAGGTTGGAGTAGAATCCCAACTAAATGATGGTACAACCTTCCGTATTGCTGGTATGTGTAAGGGTTCAGGCATGATTGCACCTAATATGGGTACAATGCTAGGATTTATTACTACTGATTTAAAAGTACCACAAGAGAAGCTACAGGAAGCTCTACGTATAAGTGTTAAGAAGTCATTTAACATGGTTGTTGTTGATGGTGATGAGAGTACTAATGATACTGTGATGCTTCTTAGCTCTAATGAGGTTGAAGGTGTTATTGATGAAAACTTCCAGGAAGCCCTAGACTATGTGTGTATAAGTCTTGCAAAACAGATTGCAAAGGATGGTGAGGGTGCAACCAAGTTTATGGAAGTTGAATGTGTAGGTGCACAAAGTATTGATGATGCTATAAGCATATCTAAGAGTATTGTTAGTAGTAGTCTGGTAAAGACTGCTGTTTATGGTTGTGATCCTAACTGGGGTCGTATAATTGATGCTATGGGTTATTCTGGTGTAGATTTTGATCCAGATAATGTGTCTATTAGTATTGGTTCAGATAGCCAAGAGTTAGTTATTGTAGATAAGGGTTGTGTTAAAACATTTGATGAGCCAGAACTACTAGAGAAGGCTTCAAAGCTAATGGCTAATAGTGAAGTATTAATTAGAGTAGATCTACATATGGGTAGTGAATCTATTAAAGCTTATGGCTGTGATTTAACATATGACTATGTGAAGATTAACGCGGAGTATACTACTTAATCAATAGTACTACTGCATAGATAATTAATTTATTAAATAGGATTTAGAGGAGTTTATTTTAATGGTTGATAAGGAACAAATGGATATAGCAAACGTCTTAATAGAGGCTCTACCTTATATTAAGAAGTTTCATGGAAAGAAGATTATGATTAAGTATGGTGGTCATGCAATGATTAATGAGCAGGCAATGAGTTCTACTGCTCGTGACACTGTACTATTAAAGTATGTTGGTATGGAGCCAATTGTTGTTCATGGTGGTGGACCAGAGATTTCACGTTCTATGGATAAGATGAATAAGGAGCCTAAGTTTATTGGTGGTCTAAGGGTAACTGATGAGGAGACAATGGACTTAGTTAAGATGGTTCTTGTTGGTAAGATTAATACTGAGATTGTCTCTAAGCTATGTGTGCATGGTGGTAGAAGTATAGGTATTTCTGGTAAGAATAGTTTCCTTATTGAGGCATCAAAGAAGGGTTTAACAACTGTGGAGAATGATGGAGAAATCCTTGAGGTAGACCTTGGATATGTTGGTAAAATTGATAAGATTAACAGGAAGATTATTGATGACTTAACAGGTAATAACTATATACCAGTTATTTCACCTATTGGTACAGATACATCAGGTAATACACTTAATCTTAATGCTGATACTGTTGCTGGTTCAATTGCTAGTGAGGTTGATGCTGAGAAACTTATTGTATTAACTGATGTGCCTGGTATATTAACTGATCCTGATGATCCTGAGAGTATTATACGCCGTATCCGTGTTGATGAATTAAAGGAGTTAATTAAGGAGGATGTTATTACTGGTGGTATGATTCCTAAGGTTGAGACATGTATTAATGCTGTGGAGAATGGTGTTAAGAAGGCTCATATTCTTGATGGTCGTGTTGATCACTCCATACTACTAGAAATATTCACTAAGCATGGTATTGGTACAATGATACGTGAATAAATATTAATCTTCACTTTTCACTATTTTTCTAGAGGATTTATTTTGAAATCAACAAAGCTTAATAAGGATGAAATTAACAGATTCAGGAATATTACTAAGAGTCTTAGACACAAGAAGCCACATCAGTATGAGAGTGTACGTATCAAGGATGGTAAAGTTGTATTAATATTATATGATTCTGGTAAGCTTGTCTATAATGATAATGATGAGAGTTTTAGGTGGGTTGTTAAAGTATTAGATGATAATATCTATCAACCAACTACTAATTATCAACCAACAAGTAGTGGTGACTATCAACCAACAAATACTAATAATTACCAATCTACTACTAATAAGAATATTAATAGTAACCATAATAATTATGTGGATTTCATGGATAACTATGAATATACTATTGGTTCTGATGAAACTGGTAAGGGTGAATGGTATGGACCACTAGTAATAAGTGCCGTATGTACATCAAATAGTCAAAATAGACAATTAAAGGAGATTGGTGTAGGTGATAGTAAATCATTTAACCATAACCAGATCAATAGACTCTACAAGAAAATAAAAGATATAGGTATTATGAATGAGACTATTATACTAAAACCCTTCAGTTATAATAACTTATATAACAAGTTTAGATCAGAGAATAAAAACCTCAACCACCTATTAGCATACCTGCACTCAAAGGCTATAAGCAGACTACTATCACAAATTAATACAACCGATGTACTAGTAATTATTGATAAGTTTGATTATAAGAAGATGAATAGCTACCTGGATATTAATAGTAATATTAAGGTTATACAGGAATCTAATGGTGAAAAATATATTCCTGTAGCAACTAGTAGTATCATAGCAAAGTATCACTATGAAAAAACATTAAAAGAGATAGAGAAAAGATATAATATTAACCTTAGAAAAACAAAACCATCCAAGATAGATAAGGATATATTATCAAATGTTGCAAAGACACACTTTAAGAATGTGTCACCATACACAAAATAAGGAGAATTTATATGAGTAAAATAGATGTAGGAATAATTGGTGCAAGTGGATATACTGGTGGAGAACTAATGAGATTACTAGTTAATCATCCACATGTGAATATAAAAACTGTTACAAGTCGTGCAAATGAGGGCAAACCCGTCTTAACTCTTCATCCTAACCTTGAAGGTGTTGAACTAGAGTTTAGTAATCCAGATCCAAGTGATGTTGACTGTGATATAGTATTTAGTGCACTACCACACGGTGCAAGTATGAAGCTAGTACCAGAATACCTTGATAATAGTATGCGTGTAGTTGATCTTAGTGGTGACTTCCGTTTTAGTGATATTAAAACCTATGAGAAATGGTATGATATGGAGCACCTACACCCCGAGCTTGAAGCAGTATTTGGATTACCAGAAATTAATCGTGAACATATAAAGGATGCTAATCTTATTGCAAATCCTGGTTGTTTCCCAACTGGTGGAATACTTTCAAGTCTACCAATAGTAGAAGAGCAACTAGTTGATAGAATTATTCTTGATAGTAAGAGTGGTGTTAGTGGTGCTGGGATAAAGCCTAGTGATAATACACATTATCCTACATGTACTGATAATATTAAGCCATACTCTATCTGTAATCATAGACATACCCCTGAGATTAGGGAGCAGCTTAGAAACTTTGGTTCAGGTGATGTTAAAGTATCATTTACTCCACACCTAGTACCTGTTATACGTGGTATCCTAACAACTAATCATAGCTTCCTATTAAAGAGTGACATAACAGCTGATGATATCTATAACCTATATAGAGATTACTATAAGGATGAAACATTTGTTAAAGTATTAGATGATAACAGGATACCATTACTTGCAAGTGTACGTGGATCAAACTACTGTCAAATTGGTGGTATATCACTTGATGATGAGGATCAACTAGTTGTAGTATCAGCTATTGATAATCTTGTTAAGGGTGCATCTGGTCAAGCTATACAGAATATGAATATAATGTTTGGATTTAAGGAGACTGATGGATTAGACCACCTAGGACTATACCCATAATCCATATATAATTAGATTTAAGTAATTAATTATAGTAAAAAATAAGTTAAGTATAAGAATATTATATAATTATAATTTAGTAGGTGTATAAAATGACTGACCTCATAATATATTATAGTAGAAGCGGAAACTCAAGGAAAATAGCCGAAACTATAGCAGACAAAGTAGATGGTAAAATATTAGAAATAAAGGATAAGACTAATAGAGCAGGAGCAATACGCTACCTTACAGGGGCTCTTGATTCAGTAAGAAACAAGGATACCTCTATTGAATATGATGCAGAGGATCTCTCTAGTTATGATAGAGTATTTATTGGTGGACCTGTATGGGCATCAAAGCCTTCACCAGCAATAAAGAAGTTTATAGAGGAGAATGATTTTACTAATACAAATGTAATAACATTCACTACAATGATGAATGCTGGACAAAATCCTACACTAGACCAAATGAATAAGTCAATAACTAGTAAGGGTGGAAATATCATTGATTCATTCTCAATAAGGGCTACTGATAAGATAGAGGATTCAACAATTGAAGCAATAAATAATTTAAAGTAATTCTCTATACTATTCTTTTTTTAAACATGTCAACAATAATTAATATTATTTCAATAAATCAGTAAATGATCTTAAAATATATGTAAATAATTACAAAATATTAATTATAGAAAGTAATGACTAAAAATAAATAATAATTTATAATAAATTCATTAAGGAGTATGATTATGGATTTAGTAATATATTATTCTAGAACAGGTAAAACAAGGTATGTTGCAAAGGAGATCTCCAAGAAACTTGGATGTAACACTATAGAAATAAAGGATAATAAGAGTCGTTCAGGTATAACTGGTTATATTAGTGGTGCATTTGACACTGTTGTTGGAAACCAGACCAGTATTGAGCCACAAACAGTTGATCTAGCCGATTATGATACAATATATATTGGAACACCTGTATGGGCATATAATCCAACTCCAGCCATACTAGAATTTATACATAACACTAACTTTAATAATAAGAATGTTGTTACATTCATAACTCTTGGTAGTCAAGGTATAGACTCTTGTCTTAAACGATTAAATGGCGAAATTATTAATAAGGGTGGAAGAATAATTAATTCATATGGTATTATTAGTCATGGAGACTTTGAGGATAATACCCGAGAGATGATAAGTGACTTATAGGAAAGTTTTATATGAGAAGTTTAACTATTTTTTACTCAGAAACTGGTAATACTTATCAAGTAGCTAATACTATACATAAACTAATTGGTTCACATACAAAGGAGATCATTGATAATAATGTTCATAGAAGTCTGCATGAATACTTCTTTACAACAATATGTAACAGTGCACGTATTGAACCTAAAAGTATAGATATAGATTACTATGAAACTATATTCATAGGATCACCTGTATGGATGGGTACAATATCACCTGCAATAGTACAGTTCATAGAAAATATGGACTTTAAGAACAAGGATATAATAATATTTGTTACAGGCCACGGAGTATGTGATGATCTAGCTCTAAAGCGTATGTCAAGAATTATTAAGAAGCATAATGGAAATGTTATATCAGGTTTTATTATACATACCAATGGAGATAGTGAGCAATTAAAACTTGACACTACTAAAGCCATGGAAGATTTACATTTACTATAATAATTTAGGGATGATTAGTTATGAATATAATTATTGCATATTCATCAAGTACTAAGATAAATTTTGTCTCAGAACTAATTGCTCAACGTATTGATGCAGATACAATAGAAATAAAGGACTTAGAAGTAAAGAAGGGTCTACTAAACAGTGTTAGGAATAATCTTAATGCAATACGATCAACCCAAACAGATATAACACCTGAAAGTGTAGATTTTAGTGGTTATGACTTAATACTTATTGGTACACAGTCAACATTTGGTAATCCTTCACCAGCAATACTCACATTCATAAATAATTGTGACTTTAAAAATAAGGATGTTATAATATATACAACCACTAATTCATCAAAGGGATATGGAGTACTAAATGTTATGAAACAGAACATAGAAGCTAAGGGTGGACGTGTAATTAACTCCTTTATTATGAGAGTTAATAATAAGACCCAGGAAGAATTAATTATAAGTACTCTGAAACTATTGAATGAATTAGATATAGATATTT
>JAJQHG010000152.1 GCA_021199865.1 Methanosphaera sp.
GGATATAATAGATATAGGTATAAATTTGATGCATAAATCATATAATAAGGATCGTGAAGAAGTTATTAAAAATGCTGAATCTGTTGGTGTAACACAAAATATTATCACAGGAAGCGATATACCATCAAGTATTAGTTCCCAAAGATATGCATCTAAATATCCTGGAAAACTATACTCAACAGCAGGAATCCATCCACATGATGCAAAAACATGTGATGATAACACCATAGATACACTAAGAAACCTAGCAACAAATGAATGCGTAGTAGCTATAGGTGAATGTGGACTAGATTATAATCGTAATTATTCACAACCAAAAATACAGAGAAAATGGTTTGAAGAACAAGTAAAGCTTGCAGAAGAGTTAAATATGCCCCTATTTCTACATGATAGAGAATCATATGATGACTTTGCAAAGATACTTAGAAGACATAGAAAGATTAGTAAGAGATCAGTTGTACACTGCTTTACAGGAACAAAGTATGAAGCAGAAGACTATCTAGATCTTGGATGTTATATTGGAGTAACAGGTTGGATATGTGATTCTAGACGTAATGATGATCTATTAAAGGCTATTAAGGTAATACCACCAGAACGTTTAATGATTGAAACAGATGGCCCCTTCCTATTACCAAGAGATATTATACCTAAACCTAAAAATAATAGGAATGAACCAAAATATTTACCTCATATACTTAAAGTAATAGCAAAAGAAATGAATATGAATGTTGATGAACTAGCATCAATAGTAACAAATAATACCCGTAAATTCTTTAAAATATAGAAATAAAAAAAATATAATTTATTGATTCTAATGAATAATAAAATATACTGCTCTAATTGTGGATACGTAAATAGTAACGAAGAAACTTACTGTAATAACTGTTATAATTTACTACATAACTTTGATAATATAAAACCAAATAAGGCAATCAACACGATTGAGGATTTATTTAATCAAGATAATTATCTACAATTAAAAAATAACATATTATCTCTTGATGTCTATGAACTGATTATAGAAAACATAATCAGTTTTGGACAAAACAATATTACTTACAAGAATAATATGACCACAATAGAGAAAGTTAAATCAATAGCTAAAGCATATACTATACTAATATCTAAGAAGACTGGTAAAAATTATGGGCAATATGCATTTAATATTATTGCAGTAGATAATTTATTTAATGAAAGCCTACAGATAGCAACAATACTACATGAATTAACACATTACCTATTTAATGAAATTATTAGTCAGATACTAATGTATTACTGGCGTGTGCCATGTACATCTATGCTTGATGGATTTGTTCAGACACTAGTTACAATACCAGAGGTATTACTAATAAGTGAGTACTGTGCAAGTAAGACAGAAGAAGAATATTTACCAGAAGAATATGTATCTTATTCATCATTTAATGATATATGTAATGATCTAAACTATGATAAAAATATTCTCACAAAAACATTCTATATTGGTAAAAGTATGAGTGAAAGTATAATTAAAATACTTGACTCTTTTATTAATGATGCACTAAGAAAAAGTATTATCAATGAGTTTAAGAAGAATAATACACAGCCTATAAGAAAGCCAATCTGTGTAGATGATAATTCAACTAACTCTAATCCTGTAATTAGAAATGTATTACTTATGGATGAACTTGTTGATAACTATGAATTAATAAGAAATAGTAGAGAAATATATCCTGTTTTAGAATCAAACAAAGATCATTATGATATGGCATATAAGACTCAATCTGATATTAATAAATATTAATTTTTTCAGTGTATAGCTGGAATACCTCATCATTCACTTTTTCTATGTTATTAGAATTCATAGCTTTAATAAATAAGTCTAATGTCTCACTATGGTTAAATAATAAGTTTTCTTCTCCAAAGAAGTTATATGCTTCATCAAAGCAAGTATCAATAACCTCATCCAAATTATTTATAACTATTTTAAAATAATTTATAAAATCCTCATCCACTGGTTTTAGTGACATATTATCATATGGTAAGTTTATTCCAACAATAAACCTTTTTAGAAGAGTTAATACATGGTTATTGTATTCTTCCAAGTTTTCATATACGTATGCTTCTAGATTGAATGTTGCTAAGTATAACTCAATCTTTACTTGAGCAATATATTCTTCTCGTTTTTTATTAATATATTCAATTAGTAACTGTTTTGGTTCATAATTTTTATTTTTAAAACTATCAAATGTTATAATGTCATCAACAATAGAATTCTTCACATAGTAATTATAGGGGAATACATGTGTATTATTTTTTAGGAATTGTAAGCCCTTTAATGTAATATCATATTTTAGTAGCATTACATTGTGCATGTTAATAATTACTCCCTCTAGTTCAGGATTACTTATTTTAACACATTCATCCTCAATTAATTCATTAACTATCAATCCAATATTTGTTATATTGTATCTTATTGGTAGCTCATTATCTAACTTGTATAAGTTATGGTCCTTCTTAATATAGTCTAGTATAATGATTTTAAAGTAAAATATGTTGAGTTT
>JAJQHG010000140.1 GCA_021199865.1 Methanosphaera sp.
TTACAGTGTAATGTTTTTTTAGATTATATTCCTTTTATATAACTTTTTTTTTAGAAATAATTCCTATTAATTATGTTATAGTCAAATTAATTATTCATATTTCTAGTTTATTATAGGATATAAGTAAACTTTTAGTGATTTATTAATTTACTTATAAAATAATGTATAAATATTAATAATATATTGATTATTAAAAGAGTGCATTCTCTTGTTACATGGTGATTTAGTATGAAGATTATCCAGACTCCTGTACGTTTCTATCCATTTATTGGTGGTGTAGAACAATATGTGTATTATATATCTAGACAGTTAGCTAAGTATGATGACTGTGAAGTTAAGGTAATTTGTGCAAATGAACCTGATACTATACCTGAAGAGACCTATGATAACATAGAAATCAAGAGACTTAATTATTATACAAAGGTTGCTAACACAAATGTTACTCTAAGTCTTCCAAGTACATTATACAATGAGAGTTTTGATATTATTCATACACATATACCTACACCTTGGAGTAGTGATTGGAGTAATATTATAGCAAGAGCTAAGAATAAACCACTAGTAGTAACATACCATAATGATATTATAGGTGAAGGCATAGCCAACTACATAGCTAAATTCTATAATGCAACTGCACTAAAACTACTACTATCCAGGGCTGATCGTATAATAATAACACAGGATGACTATATTAATTCACCACACCTAAAAGGATATGAGGATAAAATTGTTACTATACCTAACGGAGTAGATACAGAGATATTTAAGCCAACACAGAAGCCACGAACAGAAAACCAGATATTCTTCCTAAGTGTACTAGACCAATTCCATAAATATAAAGGCCTAGACTACCTACTAGAAGCCTTAGTTAATGTAAAAGAGGTTATACCTGATGTAAAGCTAGTAGTAGGCGGAAAAGGTGAACTACTTGAATTCTACAAAAGTGAAGTATCAAGACTTAACATAGAGGATAATGTTGAATTTGTAGGATATTTAACTAACGAGGAAGTACTAGAATACTACACAACAAGTAGCCTATTTATCCTACCATCCATCTCATCACTACAGGAAGGCTTTGGAATAGTAGTACTAGAAGCCCTAGCATGCCAAACACCAGTAATTAGTACTAATATAGTAGGTGTGGCTGATGATGTAATATCAACTAATAGTGGTATTATAGTAAAACCAAAGGATACCCCGATGCTATCTGAGGCAATAATAAAGATACTATCCAACCCATTACTACAACAAAAAATGGGTGAAAATGGTCGAAGACTAGTTAAAGAGAAGTATGAATGGAAGAATATAGCTAAATCAATTCATGACTTATATGAGGAGTTACTATGAATATCTGTTATATATCAAACCTTTATCCACCAGCAGTACTCGGTGGAGCAGAAATAGTAGTCCAGAAGATGGCAAACCAGGTAGCCAAAACTAATAATGTAATTGTTATTACCACAAGTCCTGATGAAGACTATCATAAACTAGAAAAGGATAATACAACCATATATCAATTAAATACCACTAAATTATACCCAGTATATAAACAAACAGGAAATAGTGGAATAAGGAAGCCATTATGGCATCTATTTGATCTCTGGAATAATAATACTAAAGCCCAGGTAAAAGAGATCCTAGAATATGAGGATATAGATGTTGTACACATAAATAACTATAAGGGACTAAGCTTATCAGTGTTTAGTGCTGTTAAAGAGTTAGATATACCACTACTATTCATGTCACATGACTTTAGCCTAATATGTCCTAGAGCAAACCTTATAAAGGGTGATAACACATTATGTAGTAATCCTAATATAATATGTAAGAACTATATTAATATTCAAAGAAGACTACTAGATGATAATGTAGATCTATTTGTTGCTCCATCTAACTTCATGATAGAAAAGTATAGGGATAATAACTACTTTAGGAATACACCCTCTATGAAGATACCCTTAGGTGTAGATTATGAGTCAAGAAACACGACAAAAAGCTATGATACTATTGATATAACCTATATTGGTACACTAGGCAAACATAAGGGTGTAGATACACTAATAAAAGCATTTATGGGTATAGAGGATCCTAACATATGTCTACACATAATAGGTAAAGGCTATGATGAAGAAGAATTCAAAAAACTAGCTAGTTGTGATAAACGTATCATATTCCATGGATTTATTGATAACAGTAATCTGCAGGAATACTATGAGTTATCTAACATCATAGTTATACCCTCCATATGCTATGATAACTCACCACTAGTAATCTATGAAAGCTATAGTAACACAACTCCTGTGATTGGTAGTAGGATTGGTGGAATACCAGAACTAATAGAGGATGGTGTTGATGGATTACTATTCAATCCAGGTGATGTTGATAGTCTTAGAGAGAAACTATTAGAAATAATAAACAACAAAGAATTATTAAGAAAGTTAGTAAGTAATTGTAGTAATAGTCTGCCTGATTCATCAATGGATGTGATGATTAATCAATTAATAGAC
>JAJQHG010000042.1 GCA_021199865.1 Methanosphaera sp.
GTATTACATTATTTCTAAAAAATTTATTATGAATTTAAACTAAATAGTTAATTACTTAAAATTAAGAGGATTCAAATGTCTGAGAAAAAATTAACATATGATGATTTGATGGCATATCAGTCACTTTTTACACTTGCCCCATCATTTCTATTAGGTCGTTATATAAAAAATAATACTAATCTTGTAGGGAAATTTTCATCACAAGTAGAAAGTCAATTAAAAGGATTAAATAATAAACAAAAAGAACAATTAGATTTATTACTTGAGTCTGATGTTAATGATTTACAGGAATTATTAATACAAGCCTATAAAAAGACTCATAAAAAGCAGTTTAAACAGTTAGCACAAAATGATGCTAGAGATTTTATCATGTTAAATTTAACTGAAATTAAAAAAATAGTATAAAAGAATAAAAGACTTTAATCATCTTTTTCTTCTGGGGTTTCATCTTGTTCTTTTTCTTCTTCTGGTTGATCAAAGACTTTGTTTATAATTATATAGTCACCATTACTTATGATGTCATCTTTTGAGATGACATTTTTAGTTTTTTTACTAAAGGATGAACCTTTTTCTACTGTTAATTCTTTGAGTTTCAATTCATCTAAATCAATTTCAATGTTACCAATTTTTCCTGCAATATTTCCTTTAGCATCAAGCACTGTTTTTCCTTCACTGTTATTAATACTTATGGTTTTAGGATTATCTTTTGGTAAAGTATCAAGATTATTTGATTCTAATTCATCTATGGTCTTATTTAGTAGTAGGTAGTCACCTATGTTGATCATATCACTAGGTAGTATTTCACAGTACTTCTTACTTATTGGATTTCCTGATGCTCCATAGATTTTAACTACATCATATGTTTCTAGATCAAATACTATCTCAGTAATCTTTGCTACTTCTCTAGCATTCTTGTCTATTATTTTTCTTCCTAAAATTTCTTTTGCTATCATTATGGTTCTCCATTAGTATTTTTCAGGTTTTTATATTAAATCTATATACTCTTATCTAATTTTTATTATATATGTATCTTGGTATAGTTTAATTATTATTTATTCATTAATATATGTTTTAAACTCGCTTATTGTTAGAAGAGGTTTAAATGTTATATTACGTTCATTAAATGTGTTGGCTGCTCCCTCTTCACGGTCAACTATAACAAATGCTTCCCTGATGTGTCCACCATTCTCTTCAATCACATTAATTGCTTTAATTAATGATCCGCCAGTAGTAGTTACGTCCTCTACTATTATAACATTATCATCTTCTAATAGTTCACCTTCAATCTGCTTACTTGTACCATAACTTTTCTTCTCTTTACGTATCATGAGCATAGGTACACCAGAAATAAGGGATGTTGCCGTTGCAATAGGTACAGCTCCAAGTGCAGGACCTGCAACTTTATTTATATCATCAGTAATTTCATCACTAATTAGGTGTGCAACACACTCAAGAATATCTGGCATTGTTATAGCTTTCTTCATATCAACGTAGTAATCACTTTCACGACCAGATGATAATGTAAATTTACCAAATTTTATTACATCATTATTCTTTAATAGTTCCATTAATCTACTTTTATAGTCAACCATTTTAAACACTTAATTTATTCTTCATCTTCAAGTTCAAGTTCTTTAATTAAATCTTCGGCTTCATCAATTGTTTGTTTGAGTATAATCTTGTCACCTATACGTTTTATCATTTCAAATGGAACAATAATTTCACTCTTAGATATACCCATACTTTCACTTAAGCCTCCCTTACTAACAATGATAGATTCAATCTTGTTTGAAGCAGTGTCTATTTCCACATCCTTTATTTTTCCCATAATAGTTGCACTATTATCTAAAACCTCTTTACCAATCATCTTTTTAAGACGCATATTATCACCTTAAATTATATCGAATTTATATTGATTAAATATCTTTGTTTATTAATATCTAGATTTGATTTTACTAGGATAATAATATTTTCACTACTTAATAAATTAATAAAAAATAGTAACTAATATATTAGTAGAAAAGGTAGGATGTGTATATATGACCTATATCTTAGATGCATCAGGATTAATAAATGGATTTTATAGCAAGAAAACACTTAATATTATGACTTCATCAACAGTAGCAGAAATTAAGGATATTAAAACAGAATTATTACTAGATGAATTATTAAATCAGAATCTACTTAAAATCATGGATGTATCATATAGTGATGATAAGGAATTTATGGATGCTCTAGTAGGTAGTGGTGATATTATGAGATTATCTAGTACAGATAAAGATATTGTATCACTAGCACTTAAACTTAAAAGAAAGGGTGATGATATAACAGTTATCACTGATGATTATTCTATGCAGAATGCACTAAAATTATTAGGTATTAACTTTAAATCAGTACTAACAAAGGGTATAAATGATACAATTAAGTGGCAGAGGATATGTAAAGGTTGTAGGAAGGAGTATCCATCAGATAGTAAGATTGAGGAGTGTGAAGTATGTGGTTCACCAATTATCACAAAAAGATTAAATGCACATACCAATTATTAGAGGAGAAATATTAATGCAACTTAAGATTGGTGTTATAGTACATGGTCCTGGAATCATAGATAGTGGTTGGGCAAAAAAGATTATAGACCTACTTAGAAATTATGGGGATGTTTCTGCCCGTCTTGGTGGAACTATGGGTCGGACTGCTATAATTGATGCAAAACTAGAAGATATTATTAATATAGATAAGAAGTTACTTCCAAGTCAATCAATAGAGTTACTAGCTAAAACAAATGATATTCTATTCCTATTAAATCAGGGTAAATCAACTATAACAGGACATACCTTTGGTTATAAGGTATTAAGTAAACTTGATTGTAATGTGAACTTAATACAGGTAGAGCGACCAGGATGTAGTGATGGATGCCTAATAGATTATACTACTAATGATTATAAATTATTAGATGAATTATCAGGGCAACTAGGATTACCTGTTGTTGATAAAAATGAGGTATCAGGGTTAGTTAGTAACTTAACAGGATATACTACAAATGATGGTATGGTTGTTCGCCGTGTTGCTGGTGTATCATCTGGTGAGAATATTATGTTAAATGGTATCATTATTGGTAGGGCTACTAGTGATGAATTAGAAATTATTGCTAAGAATGATGAGATTGTTGATATGAATGGTGGAGTAATTAAGCAACATGGACTAGAAAAGTTAGGTTCTGTTGATCTTAAGAAGGCTATTATTAAGACTGGTCTACTTAGAAGATCTGATAATATTACTCCAAGAATCATAAATAAAAAAAACTCTAAGGATAAATACAAAGTCATCTATTTAAATCATGCTGCTGATGATATTTATCAATATAATGATGCTGATCTACTAGTAAGTATAGGTGATGATACAACACTACTTTCTAGTGATATCCTATATAGATTTAATATACCAATTATAGGTATTACTGATGGAGACTTAGATCGTGTAGTACTTGAAGGATTTAAACATAAAGATTCAATCATCATACAATTAGAGTCAGGATATGATGATATTATAGGCCAACAGATACATAGAGACATATTTGATAACAAGGAATATATCTATGTAGATAATCTTAATGATTTTAGAGATAAAATAATAGAATTAGTAGAGAATTCTAAGTTAGAATATAAGTTTGTTGATAAACAATTATAGTTAAAAATAGTAAGATATCTATATTATTGATTACTATGATAACTATTATATTATTATATGAGTGTATTATTATGGATTATAATGAAATTATAAAGTCAATAAAAACATTTGAAGGAGTAACACGTAAAAGTTCAATAGCTGATGTTAGAGAGAAACTAAAAGATGTCTATAATATATCAGGAGCGGTACACCTAGCATTTGGGGATGATGCAGCATCAATTGATATAGGAAATAATCAGGTAATGTTACTAGCAACAGATGGTATATGGGGTCAACTAATGGATATTGATCCTTACTGGGCAGGATATTGTTCAGTACTAGTTAATGTTAATGATATAGCTGCTATGGGTGGAATACCTATGGGTATGACTAATGTATTATCATCAAGTGATCCCGACATAGTAGATCAGATAATGGATGGAATAAAGGATGGTATCAAGAAGTTTGGAGTACCTATGGTTGGAGGACATACACACCCTGATACACCATATAATGCATTGGATGTAGCAATTGGTGGAATTGTAGATAAGGATGCTATTATACCAAGTTGTGGTGCTAAACTTAATGATAATGTATTAGTAGCAATTGATCTAGATGGAAATATATACCCTAATACAGAGATTAATTGGGATTCAACAAGTGATAAATCTCCACAATATGTTCAGGATCAAATAAAAGTAATGAATACTCTTGGATCAAAACAGTTAGTTACAGCTGGAAAGGACATTAGTAATCCGGGAGTAGTTGGTACACTTGGTATGCTACTTGAATCATCAAATATGGGTGCACAAATACAGATGGACATAATACCAAAAGTTGAGGATATCGAATGGGCTCACTGGTTTAAGATGTACTTTGGTAGTGCATTTGTTTTAACTTCACCTGATGAATCAACAGATGAGGCAATCAAGTTATTAGAGAAAGCTAATCTTACAACAGTTTCTGTTGGTAAAATAACTGATGATCATAAATTATCAATGTCATATGAGGGAGTAAATAAAACTGTATTTGACTTTAGTAATGAGATTATAATGGGTTTTAGTGAGGATAAATCCTAAGAATCCATTACATATAATTCTATATATTACCCTAAACTCCAATCCATTAACCTTTAACAGAATACTTTTTTTTCATTATATAAAAATTAATAGAATAAATATATTAATAGAATAACTTTAATAAATTAGAAATATAGAAGATATTAGTTTATAAAGAATATTTCTATAAAATTAGATATAATTTTATTAATATTTTTATAGAGGAGTTAAAATGCAAGTTAAAATCAATGATGTTGAGTGGGATTTAGATGAAGGCTCAACTATTGAAGATGCTATAAACATTTCTAAAGCACCTTATATTAAGGGTTGTTCTGTTGCATTGATTGAAGGTAGGGCTCAACTAGAAAGTAATGTTGATAAATATAAAATCAAGACCAGTCATGGTAGTATAATAATTGAACTATCTAGTGAGGCACCAAATCTTGTAGAATACTGGAAACAGAATTATAAGGATTTTATTGACACAGTAATTAGGTGGACAACATCTAATGAAGTAGCAATAGGTACAACTACATCTAACTTAGAGCCAACACATGATGAGTATTCATATGATCGTTGGGATGTAATAATTAGTTTATCTAGTTTCTCTAATGAGTCAACACATATTATTCTATCAAAACAGAAACATGATGCAATATATGGAGTACCTAATGAAAACAGGGGTGTATTTGCAACAGTTGTTGGTGGAAAAAGTAATTTAATGGAACTAAAAAATACTGACACAATAATAGATATAGAACCTGTTATTGAGAGAAAAAGTGTTATCCAGACAGCTAGAGTAACAGACTTTACCACACCACTTAAAGAAAATAATGAATTATTCACATATATTAAAGTAAACGCTAATCCTGATGCACCAGCATCATTTGAGCATTTATTGAAGATAGTTAATGATGGAACATTATCTGTTGATTATGAATCAGAAACATTTATTAGTAGTGATACATTAAAGGGTTTAGAGAAAGATTCTGAGGTCACTGGACGACGTAAACGTGGTGTTGTTACAGTAAGAAATGCTGGTCATAGTACAGGGCGTGTCTATATATACCGTGAGGAGAGAGTATCCTCAGATTACCATAATATTGCAGGATATGTAACAGAAGGTATACAATTATTAGATACAGTTACACTAAATGATAAGATTACTATTATAACTGATCCAGAGAAGATATCTACTGTTGCTATGAGTCAATTAGAAGCAGATAAATATCTTGATAGTATTAATATAGAGCATACTAGGGATGGTCTGACAGATGATGAGGCTGTTATTGTTGCACAGGATCCATTATATACTGTAGATATTAATAATACTAAGTCTATTAAGACTCTTGGAGTACCAAAAGATGATTTTGTGGAGATAGAGTTGTATCCTGATGTTGCACCAAGATCAGTATGGTACTTTAGAAAGATCGCTGGTCTACTAGATGGTGATATTGGACATCTACGTATAGAGATGGCAATAAAAGAAATGGATCTATTAATGATTAAGGCAATAAATAGTGAAGCAAAGGGTATAATACCAGAGAATACACCTAATGATATGGTTAATGCATGGGATATATGTGTAAGTAACACTGCATGTAAACATGTTGGTAATATTGGTGTAAGATTTATTGATAATAGTGAGTTTGGTCCAACAGGTGAATCATTCTCTTCTACAAATGTGATTGGACGCATAGTTAGTGGATTTGATAACCTTAAAGGATTTAAGGAAGGAGATACTGTTTATGTCAAAGAAAAATGATATTGATACTGAGTTCTGTCATATACCTATGATGGATGGAACATATCATGACTCAGACCAGGAAGGGAAAATTAATCGTATGATAGTGTTAGGTCCAGGTAGTAGTGTTAGTTCAAAGGAGTTATTTAATTTTCTGCACGTATTAGAATTACCACTTAATATTAGAATCACTTGTTATGGTGCAAATGTTAATGGATTGCCATATGATGTTAATTTTGCTACTAGTCAGGCAAGAGCACTTGATCCAACACACATCTTTATTAAGATTAGAGGTTTTCCTCCAGGTGATCCAAGAAGATGCAGGGCAAAGCGTGGAGGAGCACGTGAAGGATTCCATCAATTAGAGGCAGAATATAAGTTGTTGCCTGATGTAACATATGCTTTAGAGCATCCAAAACATGTAAGTTTAGAAAATCCAAAGAAGATACCTCTAGATGAATTTATTGAAATTGTTGAAGAGCAACAGGATAAGTAAAGTGAGTCTATGAATATTGCTATCATGCCAGAGGGTTCAGTGTTAGTTGATCATTTAGTAGTTAAGAATAATCATACACCTTTGAGAACAACTAATTACACCTCTGATAAATCAGATACTGATGAAGAGGGAGTATTTGATTATGATTCCCCACCATTTAATATGAGCGGATGCTTATATATGGATGGTAACAAGTATGCCTCATGTGAAGCACCATCAGGTCTAAGAGGTCGCCTATCACTATATGATGATATGCTACAAAATACTGATGCTGCTATAATGATTGGTAGGCCACCTAAACATTATAAGCATATATATGATCCATTAAATGAAGTAATCTTATTTGGTTGTTGGAGTTGTGTTAATAATGATAAACTAATTATTCACTTATTGAATGATTTAGATATACCTGTGTTGATATTAAAATATCCAACAAGTCAAGATGATATGATAGATATTATTAGTCAGATAAATGATTTTCTAGAAAACCTTGGTAAAATAGATAATAAGATAATTAATCAAGATAATCTTAATGTCAATTTAGATTTAAGAGAAGATAAAATAAGTCTAAATGAGTTTAAAAAAATAATTAATGAAAAAATGTGATAGTAGGAGTTATATAGTATGAAAGTTGCAATTTTTCCACCTAATTCTATGATATTAGCAGATATGATTGTAAGAAAGGGACATGAACCCTTAGTTGTACAAAATGAGATGAAACAAAAGGTTACTAGTCCTGATTTAGATGCACCACCATTTAACATGACAGAACAAGATCCAATTAATGGATTAAAGTATGCTGCTATAGAGGTACCATCTGGTGTACGTGGACGTATGTCTCTATTTGGTCCTTTGATTGAAGAGGCTGAGGCTGCTATTATAATGAGTGAAGCACCATATGGTTTTGGATGTGTAGGATGTGCTCGTTCATCAGAATTAACAGTGTTCTCATTAAGAAAGAGGAATATACCATTACTTGAATTAGAGTATCCAACAAGTCGTGATGCTACAGTAGAAATGGTATATAAAATAAATACATTTTTAGATCAGTTAGATAGTAAGGAGGAAGAGTGAATGACTATTAAAATAGCACAATTGTCTTGTGGAACAGAGTATAGTGGAGTACAAAAGGAGATAGAAAAAGCGGCTGAGACATTTGGTGCAGAGATGGTCATGCCTGATGTAAATCTGGATGATATAGAGGAGTCCTATGAAAAGTTTGGCTTAAGTTGTGTTAGTTCAAGTCTAAAACTAATGATTGCACGTGCAATGAGCTTAGTAGAAGGACAGAACGAGGCTGATGCAGTATTTATATGTACATGTTTTAGGTGTGCAGAGGCAGCTATCACAAGAAATGAAGTAAGGCGTTTAATACAGAATAATACAGATTTACCTGTAGTAACATATTCATTCACAGAGAAAACTAAGGCTTCAGAGCTATTTATTCGTATGGAAGCATTAACTACTATTGTTTCACGTAAGAGTATTCTTGCACGTGAGAAACAGGAAGGATTAACTCTAGGTATAGATAGTGGATCTACTACAACAAAGGTTGCTCTAATGGAGGATAACTCTGTTATTGGTACTGGTTGGGTAAAGACGGGTAATGTACTTGAATGTGCACAGGATGCTATTAATGAAGCTTTAAGTCAGACTGATTATACATATAATGATATTGAGGCTATTGGTACAACAGGTTATGGTCGTATGACTATAGGTAAACAGTTGGGTGCAAAGCTTATCCAAGAGGAAATATCTGTTAACAGTAAGGGTGCTGTATACTTAGCTGATGCTCAACGTGGAGAGGCAACAGTATTGGATATTGGTGGTATGGATAACAAGGTTATTACAGTAAATAATGGAATACCCGATAACTTTACTATGGGTGGTATTTGTGCTGGAGCATCAGGTAGATTCCTTGACATGGCTAGTGGTAGGTTAGGTGTAGATATTACTGAGCTTGGAGACTTAGCTCGTCAGGGAGATCATCTTAAATCTCAATTAAACAGTTATTGTATTGTATTTGGTATACAGGATTTAGTTACTAATCTTGCTGGTGGTGCAACTAATGCTGATGCAGCTAGTGCTGCATGTTATTCTGTTGCTGAACAAGTATATGAGCAACAATTACAGGAGATTGATGTACGTGAACCCTTAATTCAGGTTGGTGGTACATCATTAATTGGTGGACTAGTTGATGCTGTACAGGATATACTTGGTGGAATAGATATTATTGTTCCTGAATATTCTCAATATATTGGAGCTATAGGTGCTGCAATGCTAGTATCAGGACTTAAAGATACAGATGTGGATGATAGTAAGAAGTACTAGAAGGACATGGTCTCTATGTATGTAGAATGTTATGATGAGGTAGGTGCTCAAGTATATGATACTATACTTAGACAAACACTTCAAGACTTAAAATTAGCTAGATCCATAAATGCTATTAAAATATTTATAGATCCCCGTGATGCAATATTTATTGCAGTTATAAAACTAGATAATGCATCATATAAACTCTACTTAAGTGATGTTGCTTCTTATAAGTATGAAAAAGAAGTATTAAAGATTCGTGTAAAGAATGAGGATTACTTACCTGACCTATTAAGAGTATTATGGAAAGAGGAGGGACGTGTTAATGTTGCACAACCAGATCGTTATGAGATAGAAATTACTAATCTATCCATAGATCCTGATAACTTATTAGTGGTTGATCCATCAGAAAAACTTAAACGTAGAGTGTATGATGCAATATTTAGGATAATGCCTGAGGGATTCCGTATGACACGTAATGCTAGTGAGGGTAATATGGTCTGCTTTATGAGTAGTGATCAAGTAATTGATGAAAAATGGAATGAGAAGTTTCAAGAAGTTATTGATGAAGTAAAGAATCAATAATGATAGGGGAGTGATAATTGTGTCAGCTAGACATAAATTTGATCAAAGAATTGCACATGTTACACAGGCACATCCATGCTTTAATGAGAAGATACATGATAAGGTTGGTCGTATCCATATACCTATAGCACCAAAGTGTAATATACAGTGTGGGTTCTGTACAAGAAAGTTACATGATGATACAGAGGATAGGCCAGGCGTAACCTCATGTATAATGAGTGTTGATGAAGCAATAGATCATATTAAGGATACTATTAGTAAAATGCCTATAAGTGTAATTGGAGTGGCCGGTCCTGGTGATTCCCTAAATAATCCTGATACATTCAAGTTATTTGAACGTGTACATGAGGAGTATCCAGACTTAATACTATGTCTTAGTACTAATGGATTACTGCTTCCAAAATATGCAGATCAAATTGCTAATTTAGGAGTAAAAACTGTTACAGTAACTGTTAATGCAATTGATCCAGAGATTGGCCAACAAATCTATGATAACATATACTATGAGGATAAAATGTATCATGGACGTGAAGGCTTTGAATTACTACTAAATAACCAGTTAAAGGGTATTGAAATGTTATCTCAACGTGGAGTAGTAGTTAAGGTTAACAGTGTTGTAATACCTACAGTTAATGATGAACATATTGTTGACATAGCACGAGAAGTTAAGCTACGTGGTGCATCTATTATGAATGTATTACCATTAATACCATTAAACAAGTTTAGTCATCTAGATAAACCTGGGTGTGGAATGTTAAGTTCTATACGTGCAGATGTTGAAGAGATACTACCCGTATTTAGGGCATGTACACAGTGTAGGGCTGATGCATATGGAGTACCTGGTAGTAAGAGTGGTGATCATTCACTAGGAATTGTACCTAACAGCCATTACTAATCCCCTCTTTTTTTCATAGAATTATTTATTTCATAGAATTATTTAAATTATTAAAACATTATATTATATTAGATTACTTATTTGGAGGATACGCATGATTGAAACATTATACTGGGAAGATAATAATTTATATCTATTAGATCAAACTAAGCTACCACATAAAATAGAGTATTTTAGATGTACAAATTACATAGCAGTAATTGAAGCTATAAAGAATATGGTTGTACGTGGAGCACCAGCAATAGGTGTTAGTGCAGCATATGGTATGGCACTAGCAGAACTTGATGGATTAGACCTAGACTTTGTAGCCGACCAGATAAAGAAGGCTCGTCCAACAGCAGTTAATCTCTTCTGGGCTGTAGATAAGGTATTAGAGCAATATAATAAGGGTATATCATCAGTACAAACAGCTATAGATATGCACAGAGAAGACATAGAAATTAATCAGAAGATTGGTGAATATGGTAGTAGTGTTATTGATGAGAATGATACAATATTAACACACTGTAATGCTGGGGCACTAGCATGTGCAGGATATGGAACAGCATTAGGAGTAATAAGACGTGCACATAGTGATGGTAAAAATATTAGTGTAATATGTGATGAGACAAGACCTGTACTACAAGGAGCTAGGCTTAGTGTATTTGAGATGCAAGAAGAGAATATACCCGTAAAGTTAATTGTTGATGGAGCTGCAGGACGTCTTATGCAACAGAAAAAGGTGGATAAGGTTGTTATTGGTGCAGATCGTGTAGCAGATGGTGGTGTTGCTAATAAGATTGGTTCATTAATGGTTGCATTAGCTGCAAAAAATTATGGTATACCTTTCTATGTTGCTGCACCCATGAGTACATTTGACTTTGAACATAATATTAATGATATAACTATAGAGCAACGTGATCCAAAAGAAGTATTATGTATAAATGATTCATATATTACACGTCCTGATACTGTAGTTGAGAACCCTGCATTTGATGTTGTAGAAAAAGAGTTAATAACAGGTATAATAACAGAGGAGGGTATTAAAAAACCCTTCTAATACTTTTTTTAATTAATTTTTATATCAAGTCCTATATGCCATATGCCAGGACTTTGACTTTTAACCTTACGTATATTTAGTACTTCACAATCCCTATTATCTGCTACTTCTTCTACATGTCTAATAACATCTTCATATTCTGATGAAAACTCATAATAGTTTAGTATTCCACCCTTCTTTAAGTGATTTATAGCAAGTGGTAGAAATTCTCTTGCACTACCAGGTAGGTTCATTAGTATACGATCAGCTAATGGAAGATCACATATAACCTCATTAATATCACCCTGTATTGGTATAACTTCACCTATTAATTTATTAAGCTTAATATTCTCATTAACATACTTATAAGCCTCAGGGTTAATATCTACACTATAAATTTTAGCTCTCTTCTTATGTGCAATACTTATTGGAAATGAGCCAATACCTGCAAAGAAATCTATGATAGTTTCATCCTCTACAACTTGATCTACTATGCGTGATCGCTCTGTAGCTAGTCTTGGACTAAAATATACTGTTGATGGATTAAGTTTAAATCTAATACCATATTCTCTATGAATAGTTTCTAAGTCATCAATACCTGCTAGAAATTCTAGTTGACGTGTACGCATAACTCCCTGTACACTACTTTTCTTATAGTATACACTACGTCTTTTTGTAAAGTTTAGTACTGCTTTCCCAATATCATATTTCTGGTCTTCAACTTCTTCAGGTATTTCTATTATTACTATGTCACCAATAGTATCAAATGATTTACAGATAAACTCTTTCTGATTATCTGGAATTTTATCATCAAGATACTCCATAAAATTACGTACCCTATGCTTAGCCATTACAAAATCATAATCATCAAGCACAATACTATATTGATCTATTAAAGAGTTAACTAGTTCTTTATCATATTCACTAATTAGTGGGATATACACATAGTCTTCATCATTATATAATTTATACTCTAAATTAATCTGATTATCATTAATCAAATTTTTGCGTACAGTATCAGCATCTTTCTTTATTATCCTTAAACCTATCATATGAACACATCAACAATATTAGTTCTAAACTTTTTATATCTTATGATATGTGTTTAAAATTATTTAATTATGATGAACAATAAACAACGGGGTTGTGCAATGTTTTCTATTTTTGTTGTTTTGGTTGTTGTTTTGGTGATAGTATGTGCTACAAATTTAGTGCGTGTTGCATGAACTTGTGGACTGTTATTTGTTCATGGTTATGATTGTATATGTTCCGTTTGTAGTGATATTTTATTGGAGAGCTAGAGGTAGCAGTGCACTTGTGGTGTGTTGTGATTTAGTTTGTGTATGTATTAGCGTATTGTGTATTTTGCATGATGACATTTTTTGTTGTTGTGCTGTGGTGCAGTACTGTTATTTTTGATGGTATTGTTGCTATATTCCTTTATGGATTGTTTACATTTGTACTTCTATTGGATTGCTTATGAGCAGTTTTTGTGTGTATTATTCGCTAGTGTTGGCTGATTTGCATTTGTGTGTAAATCCGTTTGATCCTGGCGGAAGCTACTGCTATTGGG
>JAJQHG010000146.1 GCA_021199865.1 Methanosphaera sp.
GTGATGTTCTTATCTAACTAATTCCGTTTAATAAAGATCCATGAATAACATGTAATGTGACCTTTATTAATATAAATTAATATAAATTTACGATACCATGTTTGAATAATTTTTCATAGAGGTAAATGTTTTGATGCTTTATTTGTACACTTAATTTTAGCAAGATACGGTTAAAAATATATCTATTCTTTTTTTACATAACCTTTGAACAATTTTTAGATTTTATTTAATTAATAACAATATAGATTTAACAAAAAATTACAGACACTTAAAAAAATTTGCCAATAACTTCTTGTTAATATTAAGTTAGCCAGCATAATATATAAATGTTTTCCTATTTATCATAATTAAACATGATGTTTTTATAATTAACATGATAATAAATTTTATTCAATAAAGATATTATTTCATGATAATTCATAAATAAACTCTTAAAATTAATTATTAAATATTATAAACTAGAATTACCTAATAAAACTTGATTTAGAACAATATAAAAAATGTTACATTTATCATGATTTATAATTATAATTACTATTTCAATAGATATTTTTATTTCATTTTAATAATTTTTCAGATCCCTTCTTATCACTAATCCTATTAATTATGGCATCATGCATACGCTTAATAAACTCTGATCTATCCTCATATTTGAGTACATCCAGATATCCACGACTAACTAAATTAAATGCAAAAGGAGTTGGAACAGTCGTATTAATAGTTTTAATGATAATCTTATTCTCCTCTATTTGTCTGAGTACATCCTCTGCATGAGTAACATCCATATAATCCTCTATAACCTCACGACGTGCCTCATCAAGTATCACAAAATGATCATCAATTTTTCGAACAAAATTTAGGAGAATCTTACTAGTAACCTGCTGTTTACCAACACTCTTCTCATGCCCCTTATAATTCCTAAGAATCATTAGTGATCTATTAGCACAATCTCTGAAACGATTTGCAAGTGTTTCTGTCTTATCAATTGCCTCAATTAAAATCTCTCTTAGGTTCTCACTAGTTAACTCATCAAATGCTTCTGCTCCACCAATTTTAGAATCACTACTTAGATAAAAACCATTATCATCAATACTAATCATAACATCATGATGATACCTCTGGGAAATAATATAACCTACAGCACGACTTAAGGCATCATTTACACGTCTACCATAAAGACTATGGAAGACTACAAACTTTCTACCACCAAAACCAGTATAATACTCAATTACCAACTTATTCTTTGAAGGTATTTCACTATAAAGGAATTGTTCTACAAAGTAATAATAAATACTTTTAGCAGAATTCTCATCAATATATAGATAGTCTTGTATATATTCTATGATTTCATCTTGTGGTGTGTCTATTTGCAACTTCCAATCAATAATTGCCCTAAAATTACTAATAGAAACGGCTAAATCATAGGAAAGTGGTAGTTGCTCAGAAACCCATGAGGGAATACTTGGAGTACCACTACTAGGAGACACATTAACAGTCATACCACGAGCATAATTAAAACGATACACCCTACCACCAAGAACAAATGTATCACCTTTGTGTAGACGTTCCATAAAGTCACCATCAACACTACCAATAACTTCACCATTACATTTAACCTTAGCAAAGCTACGCTGAGCAATAGTACCTATATTAGTAGAATAGATAACCTTAGCAAGTTTTCCACGCTTACCCATAGTATTAGTATCCCAGTCAACCCAAATCTTAGCATACACATAGCGTTCCTCAAGAGAAGTATATTCACCAGCAAGATAACTTAGTACCTGACAATAATCATCCCAACTAAGATCACGATAACAATATGACTGCTTAATCATATGATAAACATGCTTAATATTATTTCGACCCTCAATACTTATACCATAAATATGTTGACTTAACACATCAAGACAATTACATGGTATATGAATTTTATCAATCTTACCTTCAATAGCATTCTTTAGTATAAGACTACACTCAACTAAATCATCCCTATTAACAACAATCATACGACCCTTAGATTTTTTATGTAGTTGATGACCACTACGACCAATACGTTGAAGTGCACGAGAAACAGACTTAGGAGAACTAATAAGAATTACTAAGTCAATATATCCAATATCAATACCAAGCTCTAGGGAAGTACTACTAACAACAACCTTAAGATTACCATCCTTTAACTGATTCTCTGTTTCAAGACGTACTTCCTTAGATAGGGAGGAGTGATGAGCCATAACATTAGATGAATTATAATACTTGGGAAATCTTTCTGTTAACTTATATGAAACGCTCTCTGCACCACTACGAGTATTAGTAAATATAAGAGTTGTTTTATGTGACTGAATTAATTCATGTAATAACTTATATAATTCATCAGTAAGAGTCTCCTGATCCGTTTCTATAATATTCTTTACAGGACATAGAACATCTATATCTAACTGTTTCAAGTAGTTAACATTAATTATCTCACACTCACGTGGTTTACCCCAACTATTACCTACAAGGAAATCCGCTATCATTTTTGGTGGACTAACAGTAGCACTAAGACCAATACGACTAAAACCACCAGTTAACATTTCTAGTCTTTCAAGTGATAAACTAAGATGTGTTCCACGTTTATTCTCGGCTAATGAGTGAATTTCATCAACAATAACATACCTAACCTTCTTAAGTTTCTCTCTAAACTTTGGTGCAACAAGTAGTATTGATAATGTCTCGGGAGTAGTAATAAGGATATGTGGTGGATTCTTTAACATTTTAGAGCGTTGATACTGTGTAGTATCACCTGTACGTACTGCTTGACGAATACCTAAATCTTTACCTGCAATCTTATTAATAGCATTAAGTGGTGTTTCAAGATTCTTATAAATATCATTATCCAATGCTTTTAGTGGAGAAATGTATATGCAGTAAACTCTATCTTCTAGTAAGCCACGTTCACTTAGACTAGTAAGTCCTGATAGTATTGCAAGAAATGCTGTTAATGTCTTACCTGAACCTGTAGGTGATAATACTAATACATTTTTTCCACTATTAATCTTAGGTATTGCTTGACGTTGAGCATCAGTGAATGAATCAAAGGTATTCTTAAACCATTCCTGCACATATGGATGAAGAAGTTCTAATATTTTTTTATCAGTCTCATTCAATAATATCTTCCTCCATACTAGATAATAAATTCTTAACTGACCCAAACGGATATATTTCACCATTATCAATAGCAATAACCTCAAAGTCAGATATATCCCTAAGATATGGTGATATAGTCTTTTGACTTAATATATCACTACCATAACTAATAGGTGTAAATGAGGGTAACACAATAATATTATAATTCTCCCATTTACCCATAAGATAACTTTTAACACTCTCTGTTCTCTGATTACTACGTAGAGTAATACTTGGATGTTCATGTCCAATAATAATTGTATCTATATCACTAGGTAGTCTATCAGGTAGCTTATGTCCATGGGTAATATAGTAATTATCTATAATAGTATAATCCTCTAACTTAAGATCTCTCTTATCTAGGATGTATTGAGTGAAGTTATCATGATTTCCTCGTATAATTGTAATATTAACAAATAAATCCTCTAGATAATCAATAAAGTTTAATACTTCTCTCCATTCCTGTTTTTCAATAGCACCAAAGTTATGCTTAATATCACCATTAAGGATAATATTCTTTGCCTGTGTATCCATCTGGATATCTGTTATGTTATCTACTATCTCCTCATATTGGTGTTTTGGAATCATAAGACCCTCCCTGTTAAGACTAGACTCATAGCCAAAATGTAGGTCTGATATAATCAGGGTATCATTGATTAATAATGCTTTATCAACTATTTTACATCCATAGATACTATAAGAATTCATAGTAATAGATTTATAATTAACAATATAATTAATTGTGTAATCATGATAATTTATTATATAAATTAGTGATAAATATTAAATCAACCATTATTATAATAACATAGAGGAGTATTTTTCAATGACAGAATTAGATACTATAAAAGAAAACATGAACAGTGAAGATCATAACATTCGGCTAAATGCATGTAAAGAAATAATTGAATATCCTGATGAAGCAATAGATATCTTAATTGATAATTTCACTGACAAGAACCCATTAGTACGATTTGAGGCAGCAAAATCATTAGCACAACTAGGCGATAGTGCAATAAAACCAGTGATAGCTACTCTTGATACAGAGGATGTGATGATCCAGAAATATGCAATTCTTACACTAAAAGATATTGGTGATGATACTGTAGCAAAAGAGTTAATTGCAGCACTAGACTCAGAGAACTTTGCAATACGTAAATTTGCAGCAAAAGCATTAGGTGAAATGGAAGTAAAAGAAGCAGTAGATCCAATAATAGAATTATTAACAGATGAGGACTGGGGAGTAAGAACATCTGCAACAAAAGCTTTAGGAGACATTAAAGATAAAAAGGCTATTGATCCAATTAAAAAGGCAAGACGTGTAGCAACAGGAGATAAAGACTTTAAGAAGGTAGCTAACAAGGCACTCAAAAAGATTGATCCTAAACCTAAAAAGAAAAAAGCTAAAAAATAAGATTTTAATATGAGTATCTATCTACTTACTGATAGTCTCATAAATATCTTTTCTCTTATTCTTAAGTACAGGAATCTGTTTCTTTACACTTTCTATTTTATCATTACATAAATTAGCATATAATATTTGTTCATTTCTTCCTGCCTGTGTAACTATTTTTCCCCATGGATCAACAATCATGGAGTGTCCCCATGCAACATAGTATGGATTATCAAGACTAGAAGGACTTGTAGCAACAACATATACCTGGTTATCAATTGCACGTGCACGTATTAATGTCTGCCAGTGAAGCGGTCCAGTTGTATTATTAAAAGCACCTGGAAGTAGTACCATATCACACTCCTCACACATTAAAGTCCAAAGTTCACTAAAGCGTATATCATAACATATTGCTATACCAATACGTCCAAGACTAGTTTTAACTGTTGTTATATTATCGCCTGCTGTTAGGGTATCAGACTCATTGAATGTCACATCATCTGTATCAATATCAAACATGTGCATCTTTCTGTGCTTTCCAATAACATTTCCTTCAGGACTAATGAGGTATGCAGTATTATATAGGTTATCCTTATCTTTTTCTGTTATACTACCTGCTTGAAGATATATTTTCTCTTCTCTGGCTAATGTTTTCATATACTCTAGTGTTATACTATTCTTTTCTTCTTCAGCATTTTCAATAAACTTATTATTATCATATGGTGTATTAAACATTTCTGGTAGACATACAAGATCTGCCCCATTATGGGATGCTTCTCTTATTAACTCAACACTGTGCATAATATTATCTATCTTTCCATCAACAACATTCATCTGACATGTAGCAATCTTAAAATTATTCATAACTATTCTTCCTAAGTAGTAATATATCCTCATTAATACTGATTCTATGGATCTTTAGAGTATATATAATTATTAAGAATATACTATTAATTAAACTAATACATGGTGAGTACTTATGTTAGACTTATTTCCAGATGAAGATAAACCAGAATGGAAACTATTTATATCATATCCTGAGGACTGTGATGATTATAATGTTTTCATATCAAGACTTAGTAGTGCAACAGAAGCCTTTAAATGGCAGAATATAACAGATGTAAGTGATGATAAATATATTGAGTCAATAAAGTTGTGTGATGTACTAATAGTATTATCAGGATTATGGGATAATAATAAAGAACTAATTAATAAGCATATTAGAGCTGCACAAACATTTGAAAAACCAGTGGTTGTCATACGACCATATGGAGCAGAAGAAATACCTCTAGAATTACAAGATGATTCTACAAGAGTAATAGGGTGGAATACTGCATGTATTGTTGATGCAATACTAGAAAGTATGGATATGGTATAAAAATAGTAAAGAGGGGGATAATTAATCTTTTTTCATATATGAATCTAATGTTTTCCTTCTTTCACGCATTAATCTTTTGGGTGGAGCAATATAAACGAATTCTAGGTTGTACTCCTCTAATAGTTCTGTAGCATTATGTGTAATTGATGGTGCAACAAGTATTCCCCTAACAGGTTCTTTGTTATCCTTGAAATAATCCATATACCTATTTAATTGTTTTACTGCATTACTTCCTGCTTTACGACTCTTAAATTCTATTATTACTAGGTTACTATCACGGTCTTTACCCGTCATATCTATAAATCCATCATCTGTTGGATATTCTCTGCGTGTTGGTCTAAAGCCTTTCTCTAATATGTTTGGATTGTCCCATACAAGATCAACCATATGTTTCTCTCGACCTCTAATCTCAAGATCTTTTGTGTCTTCACAGTTATAATGTGTGACTGTGTATATTTCTTCTAGATTTACTCTTATTTCCTCGTTAGGTTTTCTTTTTATACTTTTGAGGGTGATGTTATAGTTTTCATCTTTTTCTATTATGTTTTTACATCCAGGAGCTTGCCAGTTTACAGGATCTAAATTTAGTTCTTGGTGGATCATGAATGTTCCATCTTTCTTTATTATTATTAGCCTATCTCCTGATTCAAGCTTACTTTCTGCTCGACCTTTATAGTCAACATTACATTTGGCTAATATTATGATCATGTCCCTTTTATTAAATCCTTCCTGTATTACTTGGTATGCTTCCTTGTTTGTAGGATTTTCTAGGGTTTTATATTTTATGGTTATTCCTCCAGGTTAGATAATTATTATAATTATTTTGTTATATCTTTTTTTATATATAGTTTTAGTATTATTTCGTTATATCTCTTCTTTATATATATTGTTTTTGTATTATATTATATAATAATTATGAAAAGGGGGAAGTTACTAATGAATAAACTTCTAAAAAAAGGGGAGATTATAATATTGGGAGAATAATTATTTATTCTCTTTTATTACTCTTGCAGGACTTCCAACAGCCACAGTATTTGATGGAATATCTCTTGTTACAACAGATTCTGCACCAATAACAACATTATCACCAATAGTTACACCAGAACATATTATTGCATTTGCACCTATCCAGCAACGATCACCAATAGTTATAGGTGCATGCATGTTTGTAAAGGTATACTCAATATTCTCCTTAAAGTTTCCATCACTATCAATGCATTCATCATCATACTTCGGATCAACAGGCTTTATTCTCTCATATGTGCTTGTTGGATGATCAGCACATAATACATTTACACCTGGACCTAGAAGTGTATAATCACCAATACTAACGGTATCTGTATCAAGAAATACACAGTTAATATTAATAAATGAACCTTTACCAACATGTATATTTGAGCCAATATTACAGTTGAATGGTGTTAATATCTCAGTATTCTCACCAAAACTTCCAAGTAATTCCTTTAGTATCCTATTCTTATTTTCATTATCAGTTGGTTTCAGGTTATTTAGTTCATATGTTAATTCATATGCTCTATTAAACTTCTTTGCTTCTACAATATCTTGGGTTAGAGGGCCACGAATTAAATTATGTTTATCCATATTCTCACTTATACTGTTTTTCCCATCTGGTATGCTTCATCATATGCAGGAGTATTCTTTATTTCTCCTATCTCCCATGCATTATTTCCATAGATAATTCCTTTCTCATGTGGATTTGGAAGACAGTCAAGATAGCCCCTAATATCTTCTACAGTTCTTTCCATCAATGTTTTATCCTTTGTTGCAGCTACTATTATAATATATACTTCTTTGTCACTAAATTTCTGGTATCTTGGTACAGTTCTATCAATTAATACTTTTAGTTGTCCAGATAATGTGTAGAAATATACTGGTGTTGCAAATACTATTACGTCAGCCTTTTGCATACTATCAAGAATCTCGGGCATATCATCATCTATCTTTAGACAGTTATCATTACCTGTTTTGAAACATGCATTACATCCATAGCAGTACTTTATATTCTTTTCTTGTACAAATATTTTTTCTATGTTTGCTCCAGTTTCCTTTGCGGCCTTAATAAATTGGTCACATAATATGTTTGTGTTTCCATCTAACCTTGGACTTCCCATTAATACTAAAACATTCTTCATATAATCCATTCCTTATTATATCATTCATTATTTTCTAATTGATTTTCAAGGTATTTTATCTTGGCTTTGAGGTAATCTATTTGTTTATTATAGTATTCCTCCTCTTTATCTTTTGATTCATACAGATTTCTCATCAATATATCTATTTTCTTCTGACAGTCTGCTATTGATTCATCTCGCTGTTTTTCTAGTTTTTCTACTTCTGTTTTTAGTTCATCAATGTATTCTTGTGTCATATCATCTTCATCTAAATCTAATTCTTGAGTAATAGCTTTATCAAGAAGATCTTGTAGTTTTAGTCCTTTCTGTTTAACTAGATCCATTTTCTCCTTGTTTACTTTAACACATGTACTTTTATCAAATTTAGTCATGATGATGACTTCCTTATCATTATAATCTAATATATATATAAACTATTTTTAATTTTTTTAATATATGTACTTTCCTTTTTGGTCAAATTTGTATAATATACCTAATTTAATTTAAATTACTTTTTATTCTTTCTATAAATTTTAGTTTTTCTATAAATATATTACATATTTTAACTAAATATGATATTAGTATATTATACTAATACAGTAATATGATATACTAATTTCCAGACTAGACAAAAACTTGATCAGACTAGACTTTTAAAACATTTTTTGAGTGGATATAAATGAATTCTTCTGACTTTATAACTAAAATCTTAATGTTCATATTAACAGTAGTTATATCCCTAATTCTATCCTTGATAGGACTAAATACTGTGATAATATTTGTATTAATAGGATTCTTAGTATCATATGTAACAGTATCTAGACTAACAGCACTAACTACTGGAGTAGCATACACATTAATAGAATATTTTTTAACATATACTAATAGTTCAGTTATAGCTAGTTACATACCCTCAGAACTCACAATAACAAGTTCTACTACAAATATAATTACTAGATCAATATATGGATTAATAATACCCGAATTAATAACAATAATAGTAGTAGGATTATCTGCTATGGCAGGATATATTCTAGCAACAAGAAACACTACCACAAGTAATACACAAGAGGATAACATTCCTAATAGACATTACTATAATTATGAAGAAAATAGTAACACAACATACTTTGATAATAATGAGGATTATGGGCAAGCCTATGAAGAAGAAGGATATGAACAAGAACAATATGAAGAAGAATATGAACAGGAAGATACCTACACAGATATGAATGAAATATATGATCCAATCTCAAAAAGTAAGTACAACAATAAGAAATAATGTTTAATAAGAAAGTGAAATCAATGAAAAATGTTATTATAGTAGGAGCAGGTACTGGTGGATTAAGTACAGCTAGAGAACTATCAAAGAATCCTGATGTAAACATAACAATAATAGAAAAAGGACCATTATGTAATCCAGAGGATGCATATAATTATTATGATACATGGGATAAGAGTGAGATAGAACTAATAAAATCAACATCTGTTGGAGGATCATCATTAGTAATTGCTGGAAACTTTGTACCAACATTAGTAGATGAACTAGCAAAGTATGATATAGATATAAAGCCTCAAATGAAACAGTTAGAGGAAGAACTATCAATAAAACCTATGCCTGAAAGTCATGTAGGAAAAATAGATAAACTACTAGAAAAGTCAGCAAAGGAGTTAGGATTAGACCTACAACCAATGCCAAAGGCAATAAATCCCGATAAATGTGTACAGTGTGGAAAATGTGCATGGGGATGTCCTCATGGTGCAAAGTGGAGTTCACTAGAAGACCTAAAAGTAGCACAGGAGAATGGTGCAAAACTCATAACAGATGAGGGTGTAATAAAACTCTTAATAGAAGATGGTAAAATAAAGGGAGTTATTACAGACCAGGCAAACACATATCTAGCAGATGTAGTAGTACTAGCAGCTGGTGGAATAGTAACACCTAAGATACTTAGAGTATCTGGAATTGATGCAGGTAACACTCTAGCAATAGATCCATTCGTAACAATAGGTGGATATTATAAGGGGGCACGTCAAGATCATCAAATACAGATGAATAAGTTCATAAAACTACCAAATACAATAATATCCCCACATACTAGTCAGTATGTTCTACCAAAGATACAAAAAACTCATCCTGATGCAACAGTAGATGATATAATAAGCTTCATGGTAAAAGTACCAGATAAAACAAATGGAACAATAACAGCTAATACTACAAATAAGTTTATTGACCATGAAGATGCAGTATTAATAGCAGAAGGATGTGGAGTAGCAGCAAACATACTAGTTAATGCTGGAGCAGATATTAATAGTATCTCCTCAACACATATACGTGGAGCACACCTAATATCATCAGCAAAAATAGGTGAAGTAGTAAACTCTAATCTTGAAACAGAAGTTGAAAACTTATATATTGCTGATGGATCCGTACTTCCAACAACAGAAGGAATACCACCAATGTATGTGATATTAGCATTATCACGTAGACTTGGTCAATATCTATGTGACACATTATAAAACAAGTTTTAAGACATGTGAATGTCTTACTTTTCTTTTTTTTTAAATATTTAATTAATTAATTCTTATTCCATATAAAAAAAAAGTATGGGATGGAGGTTATAATTCTATTTCTTTAATAGTTCCATAGATATCCTCTAGAATCTCTTTTTGATTAACATCTTCTATTATCTTGTTTACAAACTCTAGGTCTGCATGAGTTTCAGGATATCTTGGAACAGCACTACAACCACCATCATTAACTATTGATATTTCATATGAACTAATATCTTTAGCAATAGCTTCTATCTCTATTTTATCCATACTAATTAGTGGACTAAATATTGGCATTTTACAATGATAACGTGTTGCCTTAATATTATTCAGGGTCTGTGAGGCAACTTGTCCTATACTACTACCATCAACAATTGCTTTAGCATCAATTTTCTTAGCCAGATGTGCTGCACTTTGATACATTCCACTCTTACATAGTACACATGTCATGCGTGGTGGTGCATCACTTTTCATCTTCTCTAAGTATTTACCTAGATGTATAGTGTATAAATGTATTTTAGATCCAAGAGAGTATCGTTGTAGATTTCTGGCCTGTTTTACTACCTTTTCTAGGGTATCATGGGTGTATGGATCATTATCACAGTGAAGTAAGCTTATGCTACACCCTCTTTTTAACATATTATATGCAGCTACAGGGGAGTCTATACCTCCACTAATAAGACATACTACTCTTCCCTGACTTCCTACAGGTAGTCCTCCTAAGCCCTTTATCTTTTCATGATACATGTATGTGATATTATCACGTACTTCTACATATAATGTAAAGTCTGGTTTGGATAGATTAACCTTTGCATTAGTTTTCTTTACTACAACAGATCCACAGTATCCTGCCATTTCTTGACTAGTAAAGTCATGTGTTCCTACTCTTCTACATTTAACTGCAAATGTATCTTCATCAGGATTAAATATATCTTCATCAATAACTTTATCAATAATTGTGTTAATTAGGGCATCTATTGATTCTTTTTTAGTTTCTGTTTCCATTATTGGACTATATGATACTATTCCAAATACACGTCCTAGTACGTCATGAACATGTTCATCAGGTTCATCTGTTTCAATTGTTATTCTGCCCTGATTATTTTGGTATGTTATATCTAGTTCTGTTTCAATGTTTTCTAGTAATGTATTTTCAAATTTACGTCTTATCTTCGGACTTTTTATTCCTATTTCTCCATATCTTATTATGTATTTCATTAATTAAACTCCTTATAGGTTAACAATCATTCTACTTAGATTATCCAGATTTTCTATTTCATATACTTGTGCTCCTGCATCTTCATAATCTTTTACACAACTTGTTGGTGTATTCCACCGTATCTTCTTTTCTGGATTAAATATGAGTACTTTGGAGCTTTTCTGTACGATTTCTTTTAATACTTTTGCACTTTCAAGCACTCCATCTTCATCTCTTTTTCCTCTCCAGTCTCTACAGTCTGATAATAGTATTACTATACTCCTATGATTAAGTGGAGCCATGTTTCTAAACTGTCTAAATGATTTAGTCATGTTTGATTGTCCATGTAACATTCCACGTTTTATTCTCTGATTCATTATACTTTCATATGTTTCATTATATGTCTCACTATTTAGTGAGTCTGTTGTATCAAGTACATTACTATCAAATTCATAGCTATATATTTTATCAAAGGATTTCTGACAACCATATATTATTGAGAAGAACCAGTTACTTATCCAGTCACATGATCCACTAACATCACTTAGGAATATGTGCTTGTTTTTATGTATATTTGGTTTCTCTGTCTCTAGATTTATTAGTTTTCCACCATTTTTAAGATTTTTTCTTATGGTTTTAGCCATATCTATATTGTTACTATGTTGTCTTTTCTTTCTATGGTTACGTTGATTAGCTATGCGATCACCTAGTTTTCGACATAGATCTATTATTCTCTCATCAAAGGTGTTTATATGTGAAATATCAGCTTTTAATAAATCTTTTTCATGTATTCGGTTGTACTCTATTTCATCAATATCAAAGTCTTGTGGAAGCATTTTTTCTATTACTGTGTCTGCTTCTGCTTGGCTTGTTTGGTTCATTATGTCTTCGGGTAGTATATGTTCATCTTCCATGGGGTTTCTATAATCTTGGCTACTAGTCTTATCTAATTGTTTTTTGTCATCAGGTATGTTGAATAGACTTTCAAATGCTTCAATAAACTTATAATTGTCATGGTGATCCTTTATGTATACACTTTGTAGTGCAGATTGTAGTTGTTTTAGATCGTTTTGATCTTTCATTATGTCCCATACATCACATGCTGTTTGGGTACTACGTATACTTACTGGTACACCGTTATCTCTAAGTTTTGTTGATAGAGCAACTATTCTTTTGTTAATCATAGAAATCTCTTCCTGTGTCTATTAGTATATATTATGATTGTGATTATATTTTTTATTATAGATTAACAATTGTTATATTTATTTATTATTATAATAAAACTTTTTATTGCTCTAAAAATCTATACC
>JAJQHG010000114.1 GCA_021199865.1 Methanosphaera sp.
TATTATATATGATCCCTATCTTGGGTTTTAAATTTTCTCATTTTTGAATTTTTAATGCAGGTAATTATAATGAATATAAACAAGGAATCAATAGAAGGTTTTTTTAAACAATGTGAAAGAGTATTACGTGTTTCCAGGAAACCAGATGCAGATGAATACAAAACTGTAGCAAAAGTTACAGGAGTAGGTATTATCTTAATAGGTTTAATCGGATATATTATTACAATATTAACAGAAGTAATATTTTACTAATTGTTTAGAATCAACAAAGAAGAAAGAAAATAACTATTATTTTTATAAATAATTTTGATAGAGGAACAAACTCCTTTTAACTTTTAAGCAATGAGAGAAAAGTGAAAATATGTTTTATGCAATGAGAGTAATTATGGGTCAAGAACAAAATGTAGCAGCACTTTTAGCACAAAGTGTTAAGCATGAAGATGTAGGAGTATCAGCAGTACTGTCTCCAGATTCTATGCAGGGCTACATATTTGTAGAGGCTGATAGGTCATTAGATATGAGGCATCCTGCACTTAAAGTTCCTAATTTGAGGAGTTTAGTCGAAGGTGACGTAGACTTTGATGAGCTTAAATCATTCCTTAATCCAGAACCTGTTATGTCCAATATTATCAAGGGTAGTGTTGTAGAACTAACATCTGGACCATTTAAGGGCGAAAAGGCTAAAGTGGTAAGGATTGATGAGGCCAAAGAAGATGTTGTATTGGAATTAATTGAAGCAGCAGTTCCAATACCTGTTACGGTAAAGGGTGACCAAATCAGATTAATACAAAAGGAGGCTGAATAGTGGCAAGTCAAACTATTGAAATCCTAGTGGAAGGTGGAAAAGCTACACCAGGACCACCATTAGGTCCAGCTATAGGTCCATTAGGTATTAATATGATGCAAGTTGTTGAAGAAATCAACAAAAAGACTGCTGATTTTGCTGGTATGAAAGTACCTGCAAAGATAACTGCAGATCTTGATACCAAGGAATTTGAAGTATCAATAGGTACACCACCTACAACAGCTTTAGTTCTTGATGAATTAGGTATTGAGAGTGGTTCACACGAACCAGGTTCAGAAGTAGCAGCTGATTTCTCAGTTGAACAAGCATTTAAAGTTGCAAGAATGAAATTCGATGACTTACTTGCAAACGATTACAAACACGCTACTAAGGAAGTAATCGGTACATGTGTAAGTATGGGTATAAACGTAGATGGTAAAGATGGACGTCAAACCCAAAAAGACATCGATAACGGAGACTATGACGAAGTATTTAACCAATAAATACGTCATAACATTATTGTAACATTAATATTTAATTATTAATCAGTAAAGATTAGACTTTAAATATAAGTATTTTATACAATGTACGTTGTACATGATTTTTTACACGTTGAATAAAACCTTAATAGGCTTTATTCGTTGGAGGAAATTGAATGACACAAGAAATTGAAGAAGCAGTGAAGAAGGCTTTAGATGAGACAAAGCCGAGAAACTTCACACAGTCTATAGATGTGGTCATAGCCATAAACGATTTAGACACAAATAAACCAGAAAACCGTTTAGATGAAGAAGTGCTTCTCCCTAATGGACGTGGAAAGGATATTAAAGTTGCATTCATTGCTGAGGGTGAATTAGCTTATCAAGCAGAGCAAGCTGGTGCAGATTTAGTAATCGGCAAAGAAAGATTAGAAGAATTAGGTAAGAATAGGCCTGAAGCTAAAAAGTTAGCAAATTCCTATAACTTCTTTGTAGCACAAGCAGATTTAATGCCAACAGTAGGTAGATTCCTAGGACCAGTATTAGGACCTAGACAAAAGATGCCTAAGCCAATTCCAGCAAGTGCAGATCCAAACGTAATACTAGGAAGAATGAGAAGTACAATTAAAATAAGAGTGAAAGACCAACCTATTATACAAACTATTGTAGGATCAGAAGATATGACTGAAGTTCAGATTGCAGAGAATATTGATGCAATTATGGATGTTTTAGATCGTAACTTAGAGAAGGGATCAAAACAAGTCAAATCAATGTATGTCAAGACTACAATGGGTCCTGTAACGAAGGTGATTTAGATGCATCATGTTGCAGAATGGAAAAAAGATAAAGTCGCTGACTTAGAAGATTTAATAAATTCCCATGAAATTGTAGGTATAGTAAACTTAGCTGATATCCCAGCACCCCAACTACAAACTATGAGAAGATCTTTAGGAGATAATGCAGTTCTTAGAATGTCTCGTAAGAACTTCATTAAGATTGCTCTAAAGAATTCTGATAAGGAAGATGTTGAGGGATTAATAGACTATATTGATGGTCAGCCAGCAATGGTCTTCACAGAAATGAATCCATTTAAACTATTTAAAATCTTAGAAGATAGTAAAACGGAAGCTCCAGCAAAAGCTGGTAGTATTGCTCCAGCTGATATTGTAGTTCCAGCAGGAGATACATCATTCCCACCAGGCCCAATTCTTGGTGAATTACAACAAGCAGGTATTCCTGCAAAGATTGATAAGGGAAAAATTGTAGTTACAGATGATGCAACAGTTGTTGAGGAAGGAGATGAGATTCCTAAGAATGTTGCAGATATTCTAACAAAACTAGAAATTCACCCAATGGAAGTGGGAATGGATTTATTAGCAGTATGTGAAGGAGACACAATATACACATCTGATGTACTCAGAATTGATGAAGATGAAACTCGTCAATCTATTGCTAGTGCATATCAGAGTGCTATTAACTTAGCTGTAAATGCAGGTATATTAAACAGCGAATCTGCACCTCTATTAATACAGAAGGCAGCAAGAGACGCTCTAAACTTAGCATTGAATACTAACATATTAACTTCTCAAACAACTGATAAGATATTATCTAAAGCATACTTACAGATGCTAGCTCTAGCAGGTAAGTTATCTGATGATGCAGTAGATGATGAATTAAAGGAAAAATTATCATCACAACCCGCTGTAGCACCAGTAGAAGTAGCAGAAGATAATACTGAAGAACCTGAAGCTGAAGAAGAGGAAGAAGAAGAGGACGAAGAGGTTGTAGCAGCTGGATTCGGAGCACTCTTTGGATAATCAGGTAGAAAATCTCTAATTTCAATAGCCAATTGAAATTTATTTATATTGAATTAAAAAGATAGAAAGTTCTATTAATTAATAAAAAAATATATTACTTAAATAAAAGGTGTATTAAGATGGAATACGTATACGCAGCATTATTATTAAACGCAACTGAAAAAGATATTAATGAAGAAAATGTTACAGCAATCTTATCTGCAGCTGGAGTAGATGTTGATGATGCTAGAGTAAAAGCATTAATCGCATCCTTAGAAGATGTAGATATTGAGGAAGCAATTGCAACAGCAGCAGTAGCAGCACCAGTAGCTGGAGCAGCACCTGTAGAAGAAGCAGCAGCAGAGCCTGAAGAGGAAGAAGAAGAGGAAGAAGAAGAGGAAGAAGCTGAAGTTGCAGCAGCAGGTTTAGGAGCACTCTTCGGATAAGTTCAATCTTATCCTTTCTTTCTTTTTAACTCTATTTTTAATCTCCCTTATTAGAATTACTATTTCTTGAAACAATTACTACAGTTTAGTTATGTTAATTAAATGATCTACTTAATTTTTTATATTATTAAAAACAGATCTTTTATTATAATCAATAATTTCTAAGAAGAATAACTTTTTAGATTTAATAATAATTTTTATTTATATTAACTATTTAGGGACTATTTTTCATGACTTATGAACTTGAACAATTAGGATATAAGAAGCAAGTCTGTCAGAAATGTGGTAACACATTTTGGTCTATTCGTGAAAGATCAACATGTGGAGATGCTCCATGTGATGAGTATGGATTTATTGGAAATCCTGTGACAGATAAACAATATGATTTAATGAGTATACAGAAGAAATTTAAGGGATTCTTTAAGGATAATGGTCACACACCAATAGATAGATACCCAGTATTAGCAAAAAGATGGAGAAATGATGTATTTCTTGTTGGAGCTACAATCTATGACTTCCAGCCATGGGTAACTAGTGGAATGGTAAGGCCTCCAGCAAATCCTTTAACAATTGCACAGCCTGCTATACGTCTAAATGATGTTGATAATGTAGGACGTACAGGCCGTCACATGACCTGTTTTACTATGGGTGCACATCATGCATTTAATAGTGAGGATAATCCAGTCTACTGGAAGAATGAGACACTAAGATACTGTCACGAATTCCTTGTAAGTATAGGTATAAATCCAGAGGAAATAACATATATTGAGTCATGGTGGAAAGGTGGAGGAAATGAAGGTCCTTCATACGAGATCTGTGCATATGGTGTAGAGCTAGCAACACTAGTATTCATACAGTATGCTACAACAAAGGATGGATTAAAAGAGATTCCACTAAAAATTGTTGATACTGGTTATGGATTAGAACGTATTGCATGGGTAAGTCAAGGTACGCCTACAGCATATGATGCAACATTTGCACCAGTAATTAATAAGCTAACAGATCTAAGTGGAGTAGAACTAGATAGAAAAATATTATCAGAGAATGCACGTATTGCTGGTATGATGGATATAGAGGATATATCTGACCTTAAAATATTACGTAAAAAGGTTGCAGATAAGTTATCACTTGATCCAGATGAACTAAAGAAGGCAACAGATCCTATGGAGGCAATATATATTGTTGCTGATCATACACGTTGTCTAAGCTTCATGCTAGCTGATGGAATTATACCATCTAATGTAAAGGAAGGATACCTTGCAAGACTAATACTTAGACGTACAGTTAAATATATGAATGAGTTAAATCTTGATGAGTCACTATCTGATATAATGAAGATACAATTAGACTTCCTCTCAAAGACGTACCCTGAGATTGCACATAACAGGCAACACATATTAAATATCACTGATATTGAGGAACAAAGATATCATACAACACTCACTAAGGGAGAAAATCTTGTTAAGAGATCTATTAAGAACCTTAAAAAGGAGAATAAGGATTCATTCTCTACAGATATGTTAATAAACTTCTATGATTCACATGGTATACCACCAGAAACTGTTGAAGAAATAGCAACAAAGAATGCTTTTAATGCTAATATTCCAGATAACTTCTATACCTTAATTGCAGCAGCACATGAAGAGGAAGAAGAAACAGAGACAGAAATACCAGAACTCGACTACCCAGAAACTAAGTTTGACTTCTATGATGATCTCAAACAGAGAGAATTCAGTGCAAAAGTATTAGGAGTAGTTGATGATAACAAGATAGTGCTTGATAGAACAATATACTACCCTGAAGGTGGAGGTCAACCATCAGATGAGGGTATAATCACCAGGGCAAATGGTGAAGTACTAAACATAGTATATGCTCAGAAGGTTGAGGGTATTGTTCTACATCATGTAGCAAAAGATGATATAGCAAAGCTTGAAGGAATAACTGGTGAAGAGATAACAGGTAGTATTGATAGTTTCCGTCGTGACTTATTAACACGTAACCATACAGCAACACATCTTGTCATAGCATCTGCTAGAGAGGTACTAGGAGAACATATCTGGCAGGCTGGTGCACAGAAAGGTCTAGATAAGACAAGGATAGACTTATCACACTATAAACGTATTACACGAGAAGAAGTACAGGAAATTGAGAGATTAGCTAACCAGAGAGTATGGGAGAACCATACACTAAATATTCAGTGGTATGATAGAACTGATGCTGAAGAGAAATATGGCTTCAAATTATATCAGGGTGGTATAGTACCAGGTAAGAATATACGTGTAGTAGAAATTCCTGGTGTAGATGTACAGGCATGTGCAGGTACACACTGTGAAAAAACAGGGGATGTAGGAGTAATAAAACTACTACGTACAGAGCGTGTACAGGATGGAGTAGAACGTTTAGAGTACTCCGTAGCTGATTCTGGTATTAAGACTATCCAAGAGAATGATGACTTACTAGTAGAAAGTAGTCAAATATTTGGTGTAGATCCATCACAACTACCAAAGACTTGTGATAGATTTTTTAATGAATGGAAACAACAACAAAAGACTATTAAGATGCTAGAAAAACAGTTAGCTGATGCTAAAATATCATCACTAGAAGATAATGTTAAGGATGTAAACTCTATCAAGTTATTAACAGAATTACTTGATGTTGATGCTGGTCAACTAAGACAAATTGCACTAAATCTTGTTGAAGATACAGGTTGTGCTGATATGGTGGTATTACTAAACAATGAGGGTAATATTGTTGCATGTGCTAATGATGATGTATTATCTCATGGTATGAAGATGGGTGATGTTATCAAGGATATTGGTCAAATACTTGGTGGTCAAGGTGGAGGAAAACCTAACCTTGCACAGGGAGCTAAGATGACAAAGCTTGAGAACATTGATGAAGCATTCAATCTTATTAAGGATCAGATTACTCAGTGGTAGATATTATTAATATATTAATCTCCCACACCTTCCCTTCCTTCCACATACTATTTTTTATATATTAATTAACAAAGTTATATTAGGGATTCGTGTTTAGAGTAACTATAGAATATCATGTTATTGGAGTGGAGTAAAATTACTAAAACTATAGAAGAAATTAAAGAAAAACTAGATTCTAATGATGCAATAGTCTTAACAGCACAAGAACTAAAAAATAAGATACATGATGGAGAGGATGTCACAATTGATGATGTTGATGTTGTAACATGTTCAACATCAGGAGTAATGTCTGGTACAACAGCACTACTTCATATACCTGTCACAGAGCCTGGAGTCTTTAACAAGGCTGAAAAAGTATACATTAATGGGGTAGAATCTTATCCTGGTCCATGTCCTAATGAATTACTTGGAAGTATAGATGTAATAGTATATGGTACAAACCATAGTCAAACTATTGAGAATTATGCTGGTGGATCACTAATTAAGGATTTACTTGACCATAAAGAGGTGGATGTCCAAGTATTTGATACAGAGGGTAATGAGTTTAATAAAACTGTTACTATAGATGATATTGAAACAGCACGTATTATTGGTACACGTATGGCATTCAAGAATTATAATTCATTTACTAATCCATCAAAAAAGACACAAAAATCAATATTTAATGCTACACCAATGGAGGGACCATTTAATTCATATTCCTTCTCTGGCTGTGGGGATATAAACCCATTACAGAATGATCCAGAACAGGAAGTAATTAATGTTGGAACAAAAGTTTTACTTAATGGTGCAGAGGGTATTATTGTTGGTAATGGTACACGTTCTCAGGCTAGCCCTAATTTATCCATTGTAGCTGATATGAAGGATATGGATCCATATTATGTTGGTGGATTTAATACTGGTTTAGGACCAGATGTCTATGACTCTGTGGCTATACCTATACCAGTACTTAATGATTCAATACTTAATAATCTTAAAGTATTAAATAAGGATATTACTCTACCAGTTAAGGATATACATGGAAGACATTTACCTATTGATGAGGTTGACTACTCTATATGGGATGATGCACAGCTTAGACCAACAGTAGATCCTGATTCATGCTTTAATTGTATACCATGTCTTGCAGAGATATATTGTCCTGTAGGTGCATATAAGGATCATGCAATTGATGAAAAATTATGTTATGGTTGTGGAAACTGTGTGACAGTATGTCCACGTGGAGTTCCTAGTATGGATATGGGTAGTGTTAAGATTACAAGTGATGGTAAGGAACATACTATTCCTGTCACATGTAGACAGTCTGATAAGAAACGTGCAATGGATTTAGGACTTGAACTTAAAAATAGATTACTAGACAAAACATTTAAATTATAATTATATCTATTGATAATTAGATTGTGTTTAATTAAATAGTTTATATGATATGATAACTTATAATTGATTATAGTTGATATGTTATCATATCCTCATTAACCTTCATACTTATTATCCTTAACTCTTTTTTTTGGATTATTATATATAAATTAAGATTATAAATATAATATTATATGATTAAATCAGTATTTTTTGACATGGATGATACAATATATGATACCTCTGGTTTTGCTGCTATTGCACGTAGAGCTGCTGTTAAGTCAATGGTACATAATGGATTAAAGTGTGATGAGGATACAGGCTATGAGCATCTCATGGAGATAGTTAAAGAGAAGGGATCTAACTATGATAAACATTTTAATTTATTAACCAAGGAGTTTAATGGAGAGGAAGATCCACTAATAATAGTTAATGGTATCATTACTTATCATAATACTAAGTTTGCTATGCTAAAATTAGAACCCGAGTCATTCTCAATTCTTTTATATCTTAAAAGTAAGGGTTATAAGGTTGGATTAATAACTAATGGTAAAGAAGTAAAGCAATGGGAAAAATTAGTGCGTCTAGGAGTTTATCCATTCTTTGATGATGTTGTAACATCAGAACGTGTTGGTGTAGAAAAACCTGATCCTCAGATATTTAAGATAGCTATGGGTCGATTAAATGTTAGTGCTGGTACATCTGTCATGGTAGGTAATAATTTTGATGTTGATATCATGGGTGCATGTAACTGTGGTATGCGTAGTATGCTAATTAATTCTGAGATCACACCTGAACAGCAGGAATTACTTGATGAAAAGGGTTATAGTGTTGAAGTTCTAGATTCACTTATTGATTTAATGAAGATATTATAATTATTAAAAAATTGTATATAATAAGATTAACATATTATAATATACTTTATATATATAAAAGGGAATTATAATTTGGAGGTTTAATATGGTAGAGTTTTTAGTTTTATATTCAGAGATTATTCCAACAGCATGTGTTCTTTTAGCACTGTTCTTTTTGATTACTGGAATACTTGATGATCGAAAAACCTATACTTATGTTGGTATTGTTTTATTCTTTTTATCGGTTTTACTTCCATTTGTAATGCTGAAAATGGTTTTATAATAATCTCTTCAATTCTTCTTCCACTTCTTTTTTATTTATTTCTAGTTTACCTTTACATTCTAGTTTCTTCTTTGCACAAATTGATGCATATACTCCCGCAGTATGTTTAGATTTTGTTTCTTGTATTTTACTAATATATGCTCCAATATATGTATCACCAAGACCTGTTGGATCAACATAGTTATCAGTACTTACAGCAGGTATTCTTATTAGGCTTGTTTTTGTATAGATGTCAGATCCATCAATAGATTTAGTTATTATAATAGTGTTTAGGTTGTATTCATTTATTAGTCCAATTATCCATTCAGTATTGATCTCATTAAGATCAAATGCTTTTATTGCCTCCTCATTATCCATTATTATAATATCACTATATTCAAGGTAGTCCTCATAGTTGTCCCATTGAGTGTAGGCTATGTTATCATTGTTGTCTGTTGTTCTAATATATCCCTGTGCTAGTATTATGGTCTTTAGATTCTGTTTTTTGAGGTATTCTATTGTTTCTAGTGGTATATCATGCTTACTTAGTGGTGCAAGTATAACGTATTCATATTCTTCTAGATCTATGTCTAGTTTAGTTATTTTATCTGGTGTTATAGAATTTTCTGGAAGTGATGCTCTCTGTTGACGAGTTGTTTTATCTGTGTATGTATTAGTGTATTCCATTGTTTTTTCATAGTCTATGATTTTTATCTCAGTGTTGTTCTTTATCTGTGATAATAATTCATGGTCATCTTTTCCTATTGAAATTATTGATGTTGAGTATTCATTTAATTGACTTAATATGTTTGTTATGTAATATACTGATCCACCAATTTGATTATATGAATCACTAGGTGTAATTATAACATCTTTTGTAACTGGGCCTATAACAAGTATCTTTTTTTTCATAAATTCACCATCATTTTATAATTTGTTTTCTAGTTTTCCTTCATGTAGTATTGTACCAATAAGAAAATTATCTATATTGTCTCTTTTGTAGTCTGATATTGATTCATTAGTTATTCCACCAGCTATGTAGTGTGGAGTATGAGGTGTCTTTTCTATTATCTTGTATAATAATTCATTGTTATCTTGTTGTTTTGTTCCAACTTGACTAATATTTAATATTATTATGGCTCTTGGTTTGTAGATATTAATTAATGAAATTATATCATCCAGCTTAATCTCATTATTTGCTATTAGAAGTTGATTATTCTTAATATCTATACTGATAACTATACGTTTAGATGGTGTTTTCTTTAATATTTGCTTAACACTATCCATACTTTTCATTGTTTCTGTAGCTAATATATAGTAGGAGCAAATATTTTCATCATATTCTATATCACTAATTGTGGATATACCATTATCAAGTACTACAGGTATAACACTATTAATCTGTGATATAATATCAGAGTTATCACCCACTTTTTCTATACGATCAAGATCAGCAACATATAATGCTCTAGCACCATCCTCTCTAAGATTATGTGCAACATCTAGGGGACAATCTCCATAAACACTCTCAAGATGAGTGTATGTAGAGCGATTTCCACTCTTTCCACTAACACAGTCACCATTCATTAAGTCAATAACAGGTATTATCATATTTATCTAAGACTCTTGTTTCTATTATCAATATACTCATCAACAGCTTCTAAACTTTTATCAACAGCAGTTTGTGATAAATCCTCAGGTAACTGGATATCACTATCTAAATCTATACTTATATCCAAGTCAAATCCTTCATCAAGACTCTCAAGATCTATTGTTATAGTAATATCCTCAAATGTCTTCTTACTAACCTTACCTAGTATATATTTTTCACATGTAGTGTATGCTATATCTATTACTTGTTCTACTTCTTCATCAGTTAATTTAATCATGGTAATTCATCTCTAAATATGGTATTAAATAATTAATTAAAATAGTATTCTTTTTAGTGGGAGGTTAGAAAGAGTTAATAGAAGATTAATCTTCTATTGTTGTTGTTGCATCTGGTTCATAGCTACTTGTAGACTACTTTGTAACTCTTCAAGCTTGGATGTAACACGTTTTTCCTGTTTTTCCATAGTCTTTTGTCTAATCTCTAATGTCTCTATAGAATCTTTTAATGATTCCTCAGAATCTGCCTTAGTAGTCTTAATTAATAATGGACCAGCAGTTTTATATACTTCTCCATCATCAGCTGTCTTTGATAGCTCATCAAGAGCCTTCTTTGCCTCATTAATTTGTAGAGTTATTTGCTGTTTTTGCATAGCAATATTTTGTGCTTGTTGTTGTGTTGCTTGGAACTGATTTAATTGTTCTTGGATATTTTGTTGATTCTCCATTTTATCACCTATATTTTTTTAATAAAGTATGTTATTATAATTCAAAATTTTCTAGTAATATAACTATATTTGTATTAAGTATAATATTATATTTTTAATATCTCCATAGATAGATTAATCCACCTAATATATGAATTAATTGATGCACGTAGTGACACAGTATCCTTAGAATAAATAGTAATAACTATCCTATTATCAATAACATTAATACTACTTGTTGATCGATCATTATGACTAAATTCTACCTCTGGCTTTAGAGAGTTATAAATAATCTGGGCATCCTTAGAATCATCTAATTCTACTTCAAATATTGTTTCAATATTCTTTAGTATACTATTAGTCATATTAATCATTCTTTGTAAGTTATATTATATCCTTTAATATATAATTTAACATTTAGTATATTCTCGTTTTTGTCAATAAAATTAACCATACCAATATTATTATTCTCAGTATAATCTTTAATTACTACACAACTAGATTTAATCTTTTCATCTGGTTTAAACTCATCAAAGTATTCATTAAACTTAGATAATTCACTGGACTTATTAATAATAGTAATATCTGAATCTATGTTAACATGCACCTTCTCTTTTGGTAGAGATGCATTACAATAAATTTCACAAATAGCATCATCCATGTTAGTATTTATATCATAAATTTTTATACTACTAGGATTTCCCTTAGTCTCTGTTATAACAAGCAGATAATTATAATTATCCTGTTGTGCCTTTGTTATAATCTTATTAAAACTAGTTTTTCCTCTATTAACATAAGTAATACTAAAAAAGTGTTTAATAAATTGAGCTAGTTGCCTAGTTTTCTGTGATGGTTTTCTACTAGTTGTTATAAGTAGATTAGAGTCAATTTTAAATAACATAGTATCGTTTCTAAAATTTATATAAAAATAGTAATTTAAAATAGTTACATAAAGGGATTAAACCCTTTATAAAAAAAGTTAAAATATTATCGAGCTTTAACAGTACGTTTAACTACTGGGACTTCCTTGAATAATATTCTGTATCTGCATTTAGGACATTTAGACTCAGAGTATTTTTTTATATCAACAGTCTGTCCACAATGAATACATTTATACATTTAGTCTCCTCCAGTTATACGTTTAATGTTACGTTTTGCAACTTTACCCATAGGGGTCTCTGGAATATATGCTCCACCAGTAAATACGTTTCCGCACTTCTTACATTTCCATATACCTGCGTGAGTTCTTTTTACGCCTGGTCTGTCACATCTAGGACAAATATGTTTAGCATGCATCTTGTCTTCAACGTCTTTCACTGATCTTTTAGCTTTTCTACCATATCTAGCACCAAAACGACCAGTAGATCCTACTTTACTTTTTTTAACCATTATTTCACCTTCCGTTAAGTCAATATTAAAAAGATTCTCTCTTTGTATCCTCTAATATTTCTCGAAGATAATAAGTAAATTGAATTAATAAAAAAATAACAAAAACCTATAAACTGTTATTTCTATTATATTCACTCGTATTCTTAAACCAATAGTTAGAGC
>JAJQHG010000008.1 GCA_021199865.1 Methanosphaera sp.
GTTATATACTTATTATACCAAATTCTACTAATATAAACATTATTACTCCAAAAGCTATTAGAAATGGTATCATAATCATTATTCTGGTATATAATTTGAATAGTTTTACTTTTCTTTCAGGATCACTATTTAAGTAACCTTTTATTGGATCTTTATAGGGCATACTGTTTCTCCTTATAGTACTTTAAGATTAATATGTTTAATATTATTTATTATATTCTCTTTATTAAAGTAATTTTCTAGAAATAATAGTTATAATAAATAAGTTGTAATACTTTATTCTTTAATAAAAATAGTTAAAATTAGTAGTCCCAAGCGGAGTCGAACCGCTGTCCCCGGTTCCAAAGACCAGGAGGATTGCCACTACCCTATGGGACTATCTTATGCTCATACAAGCACAATATAAGGTATCTTAAAACTAATTTATATACTTTTCGTTTTTTCATGTTAATATACCCTTTTTTCTTATACATTTAAATAGTTTATACAATATACATTTATGATAAGAATTGTAAAAAATTCTTTTTCAGATATTTATGAAATAATATTATTTCATATTATAATCATTTAAAAAAAATCAGAATAATAAGTATAAACTATTATACTTAATAAATTGATATTCATATTTTGGTTTTATATAAGGAGGAGATAAGATTAAGCGAACTTTAATTTTCGTCTTTTTAATCTTTATAATCCTTGGAATAACAACTGTCAGTGCTACAAATATTACCGATAGTAGTAATCAGACAGTTAGTTCGGATATAAATACTAATGATGATATTAGTAATACTAGTGATGAGAATACATCTTATCCCGATAGTATGATTGAAAAGTCAAATAGTGAATATAATGATACTGATAATATAAGTACAATTTCTGAAACTGAAGAAACTACAAGCAATGTAACTACTCAGAAAACATTAAAATCCGCATCAACAAGCAGTGTTAACGTTATAGTTAGTTCAGTAAAAGCAATGCCTTATCAAAACACTTCATTAGTAGCTACAGTAAAATATTCTAATGGAACTAATGTTGATGGTGTTACAGGAGTATTTAAAATTAATGGGGTAACTGTTGGAACAGCAACAGTGAATAATGGTGTAGCAAAACTTAATTATACTACAGAAAATTGGTCAGCAAAAAGTTATAATTTAACTTTTAAGCTAAGCGTTAATTCCAAGTCATATACTGGCTCAACAACTTTTGTAATATATAAATCTAATGTTACTGTTACACTATCCACACATAATACCACACCTGGTAGTACAATTCAATTAAAAGCTACTGTTAAATATGCTAATGGTACTAGTTTATCTAGTGGAAAAGTAGCATTTAAGATTAATGGTGTTACTATTGATACTGTTAGTCTAACCAATGGTGTTGCAACAATAAATTATACTGTGCCATCCTCATATGGATCATATACTTTAACAGCTGTTGTTGGAGAGACAAGCTCTTCAAATTCTGCTAAAGGAACAAGTACTCTTACATTATCTGATAAGAGTACTATCAGTATGGAAAATTTAGTTGTTGTAAAAAAAGGTAACTCAATAAAAATTACTGTTTATATTGAAGGAACTACTAGTGGTGTAGGTGCTAGTGATGGAAAAATTTCATTTAAAATCAATGGTAAAACTATTGATACAGTTTCTGTTAGTAAGGGACAAGCATCTGTAACATATGATACTAGTTCATTATCTTATGGAATATATAATATATCCATAGTATATGGTTCTAGTAAATATCTTACAACATCAACATATAATGATTCTTATCTTAGAATAGTCTCATCAACTACAAAGTTTACTTACTCACAAATACTAAAAAAAGCTAATGATACAAAGGCATTCATTGAAGAAAATAATAGGCTACCAAACTATGTAACAATAGATGGTCATCAAGTTAATATGGTAGACTTCCTATACATGTTATGTGAAGTATTCAGTGGTAATAGTTCATATTATATTGGTGGCTTTGATCAAGGTATAACTAATAATAAAACAACATGTGTTGGTACAACTATTTCACAAAGTGACTATATTGACTTAGCACAAGTGATTGTTGATTGTTATTCTATTAATGGTAGAACTCCACGTTCAATAACATATGGTAATCAGACCATAAGTTTTGCTGATACAGTATATTTCTATACTAGTGCTGTAGCATTCATATATGAAAATGGTAGAATGTCTAACTATGGTACAGTAAATAGTGTTAACTCAACAAGTAGTTCTACTAGTAGTACTAGTTACTTCCAAGACGTGCCTAGTGGATATGAATATCTTGTTCAATCAACAACTAATTGTCAAGTAAATAGTTCTTCAATTATAGCTGCTGTTAAAGAGGCTACTGCAGGAGTAACGGGAACATATAATATTGCTGTTGCAATATTTAATTGGGCTAATGATAACACTGATTATAGTAGTTATTCCAATACTCGTTATGGAGCTACCAGTACATTAAGTCGTGGTTATGGTAACTGTTGTGATTTAACACATTTACTTATAGCAATGTTTAGAACAGCAGGTATACCTGCACGTTATGCTCATGCTACATGTACTTTTAGTAGTGGTACTACTGTAGGTCACGTCTGGGCACAAGTATATATTAATGGTAAATGGTATGATTGTGATATAAGTTCATCTAAGAATTCCTTTGATGATATAAATAATTGGTATAAGTGTGGAACAATTAAAACATACACCACATTACCATTCTAAACTCCCATTTATCCTTTTTTTAATATACATTTTCTTTTATTTTTTATTAGAATATTATTTTAAAAATAGTTATAAAAAAGTTAAAGGGGAATTATAATTGAATTTCATCTACATAATTAATAAACTTTTTATAGCCAATTCTATTAATTGTATCGGCTAATCTCTCACGTTGAGGCTTATTTGATAGATCATTATATGCAATTAATACTTTCTCTACAAATGAATACAATTCATCAAGTGTACTTATATTAACTTTATGTCCTTCAATTATTTGACGACCACTCTTTCCACCCACATAAACTTCAAAAGATTCATTAATTAATTCTATTGCATTATGAGGGCATGCCTTATAACATTTACCACAATCAATACATATATTTTCATCACGTATAGCTACATTGGTGTAACTTATTGCTTCTAACTTGCAGACTTCATTACAACGTCCACAGTTAAGACATTTATCAGGATTAATTTTTGTAAAACGTTTTCCCATTACGCCTATATCATGTATTGTTGGTCTAACACACTGGTTAGGACAACCTGTAACTGCCATTTTAAATTTATAAGGTGTAGGATATTCCTTAAACTTATCTTCAAGGGTATTAGTAATTGATATTGAGTCAATTATACCACTTGTACAACTAGCACTACCTGGACAGGCAATTGTTGATCGTACTAGTGGACCTTCTGATCCAGCTTCAAGACCCCTAGCTTTTAATTCTTCAGATATAGTTACAACATCTTTTGGTTTAACATCATGTAATTCATATGCTCCACGGTTAGTCATTTTAATTGTAAGATTATACTTGTTAGATATTTCAACAATTTCTGAGATTTTTTCTGTTGTATACCATCCAGCTTTTCCTACTTTTAAACGGATAAAATGATTTCCATCCATCTGTTTTCCAACACCAGGATAGTCTCCATTCCAGTAATAGGATAGTGGTAATTCTTCATCTTCCCTTTTTTTAACTTCAATATTAAATCTTTTAATTTTCCTTTCCCTTTTTTCTTTGTTTATATCATTTATATCCTCTTCAAGATTTAAAACATCTTTTAATGGATTTAATTTATTTTTTCGAATAATTACACTTGTTGTTTTATTATCATGAGAGCCTATTGAAATATCAGCTAATTCTGCCTCATAATCCTTACATAATTTGCAAGCACTATTCATCCTTATAGGCTTTAATTTAAGAGTATATGTTTTTTTATTAGTTTCTATTATTAGGTTAGGACTTTTCATATAGAATTTCTTTACATCATCTAGTTGAATACCCTCATCTTTTAGTACCTTATTCATATCACCATAATCATATTTACCTGTACAATATTCACCTATAAGATACTTGATTTCTGGTATTTTCACAGGACTTCCAGTCTTACTCTTTTCAATGTCATGCTTTGCTATGTATGGGAAGTACTGTATCTTTCTAAAACCAGATATTTGACATGGAAGTGCAGCTATTACAATTTTTTCTAGATTGAGTTGTTTTAATTCTTCAAGAGCCATTAAGGGGGATGTTTTATATGATTTTTCTTTAGGATTATCCAGATCTGATTCCTCTTTAATTATTAGGGATAATGATTTCCAATGATCACTTCCTACAATTAGAGCACCATCAATTTCATTATTATCTAAAAGATACTTAATGATATTTTTTAATGTATCTGATTCTGAGTATTTAGTTATATATTTATCCTCTTTTAGATTTTCTCTTATTCTTATTTGATAGCCACCAGAGGATACTCTCGGACAGACTTCATGGCATGTACCTCTACCCTTTCTTAAACATTTATCTTCTAGTTTTGGTCCATCATCAAAGGTTAATATATTATTTGGACATAAAATAGTACAAGTACCACACTTAGCACATTGTTCCGAGTTTATTATACTATTTAATGACCATTCTTCTTGTGTTTTCATTTATTAATTACTCCCTATTAAAAATTATTTTCCTAAACATGATTTCTTTTATATAATAAAGATTATAGATCTCCTAAAACATATATTTATATTAATCAATCATAATGTTATATCTCAAGATTATACAAATATTAATATGATACACGTGTAAGTTAGGGGTACTTTAATGATTATAATTTAACAAAAGTAGGGGCGTGAAATATTGAAGTTTAGTTTAGAATTACTACCAAATGAATCTATTGATGATATAGTAAATTTAAGTAAGATAGCAGAGGATGTAGGTTTTGAGAATATATGGATAACTGATCACTATAATAATAAGGATGTTTTCAGTGTCCTATCAATAGTTGCACATGAAACAAGTACTATTAATATGGGTTCAGGTGTATCAAATCCTTACCTAAGAAATCCTGTAACAATTGCTGCTGCTAGCAGTACTCTAGATGAAATATCTAATGGTAGAGCATTAGTTGGTGTTGGACCAGGAGATAAGGCTACAATGGAGATACTAAACTTACCATGGAAAAAACCTGTAGAAACAGTTAAAGGAGCAATAGAATCAATTAGAACTCTACTTAATGGTGGATCTATTGATAATGGTGCAGCTCTTAGTGGTACAAGTAAAGTACAGGACAATATACCGATATACATGGCAGCACAAGGTCCAAAAATGCTTGAAGCATCAGGAACTGTGGCTGATGGAACACTTATCAATGCATCAAATCCTAAAGACTTTGAAATAGCTGTACCATTAATTAAGAAGGGACAAAGTAACTCTAAAATATCACAAAAGAATTTTAGTTATGCATCATATACTGCATGCAGTATAGACGAGAATATGGATAAAGCATATAATAATGCAAAGATAGTTGTAGCATACATTATAGCTGGAGCACCAGAGATAGTATTAAACCGTCATAACATTTCTGTAGAGAAAGCACAAATAATTAAGGATGCAATTAATAATCATGACTTCAAGAAGGTGGCATCCTTAATGGATAATGATATGGTTAATGCTTTTAGTGTATGTGGAAATCCAGATTCAATCACAGAGAAAATATCCCAACTAGAATCTTTAGGAGTCAATGAGTTTGTTGTAGGCTCACCAATAGGAAAAAATAAACAGGACTCTCTAAGATTATTAGGAGACATTATATCTACATTTTAATTAGGCTGGTTAATATGAAGTTACAAGAAGTAAACAAATCAATTAGACAACATTCTATAGAGAATATTATTAATAAACGGGATAGAAAGAAGGATAAGAAACCCTTATCAGCATATGCTACTAGTTGGTCTGGTGAGGATAGATTATATGACTCTGTAGGATTCACAATATTTATTGTTCTACCAACAAGTGGATGTGAATGGGCAACAAAGAGTGGTGGATGCACAATGTGTAGCTATATTGCTGATTCACCATTAATGGATATATCTAGTAGTCAACTAATAGAAATATTTGATCAACAATGGAATAAACAACTAGAACGTAACGATATAGATAGTTATGATAATGTAGCAGTAAAACTATTTGCATCAGGTAGTTTTCTTAATACTAATGAAGTACCCCTTAAAACACAGGAGTATATCTTCAATAAATTTAATGAGTATGATAACATAAAAGAGGTAATTGTTGAATCAAAACCTGAATATATCAATAGGGATTTATTAATAAACCTAGCATCCCTAATACCAGATAAAATATTTGAGATTGGTATAGGTCTTGAGACATCAAATGAGGAAACTCGACTAAATAAGATAAATAAGGGAATAACAAATAAGTCATTTGAGAAATCAGTAGACACAATAAATAGTATAACAGAATATGATGTTAGAGCAAAAGCATACTTATTAGTAAAACCCATACTATTATCTGAAAAAGAGGCAATACAGGAAGCCGTTGAATCAGCAAAATATGCTCAAAGTGTTGGAGTAAAAAGATTATCTTATTGTCCTGCAACGGTACATGGTGGAACACTGATGGATTACCTATGGAAACATGGATCATATAATCCACCATGGATATGGACAACAATAGAAATACTAAAACAGGTAAGAAACACAGTCGATATACCTGTAATAATGGATACAGCAGGATTTGGTACACGAAGAGGACCATATAACTGTAAAAAATGTAATGCAAAACTAAAAAACCTAATAATAGATTCTAACTTAAAACAAGAAATCACACCAGAACTAGAAGAGTTCACATGTGAATGTAAAACAAGATGGCAGGCAGATCTAGAATTTGGTGATATGCTAAATTCAACATCAAATCCTAAAACTTAACCTCCAAAACCTTTTTTTTGAATATATGAATTATTATGGATCTTTTCTTATTAGTACAGTACTACCTTCATCAATACCAATCTCCTTAGAAATAACAGAACACTTAGTAGTTAACATGTAATATATAGGTCTATTAAGTTTCATTTCACTTAAACCCTCATAATTACCCATACCCTTACTAATAATAAAATCACAACTATCCATTAAACTAATTAATTCATCTGATACATACTCTTCCACTACACCAACACTACTAGCACCAGTACTAATTAATGTTGCATAATCATCAATTCCTAAGTCTTTAGCATCACTTACTAGTGCATCATTTAGGATAGGACTTTCTTTTAGAGCAAGGATAATATTAACATCATAATCTTCTTTAATCTTCTTTATTAATTGTTTATCAAAGACTATTTCTCCACCATTATCTGCTAAGTATAAAATGTTCTCTGAATTTCTAAGAGATTTTTCTAGTTTATCAACATCATTAACAGTTAAGTCCTGTGTAATCTTGGATCTAATAAGTTCTTCAATATCTGTAGTTGCCTCTAGAGCACCAAAATCTATTAGGTTTCCTGCAACAGCAACCTTAACATAGTTTTCTAGACTATCATCCTTAGCTAATAAATCTTCTACTAGTGGTATAAGTTTAAGTGCTACCTTATTTCCCTCTTCACGTAGTATCTTGTAGGGATCATGATTACCTGTTTTATCCATAATCATATGATGTAAGTCTGTACCTAACTTATTTGAACGAGTATTCTTCTTAAAATACTTCTCTAAATAGGATATTACCTCAATTGTTATATCCATACGTTCATCATCACTACTAACAGCATATTCTATTGCTTCTCTAGACTGTCTTTGCATACATGCAGCACATTCATAATTAATCTTCAATATTCTTTTACTCCCAAATACTTATTACTATTATTATTTATTTCGTAGCTAATTCTTATAATATATGTTAATCCATAAAAGACTATAAAAATGATGTAATAATCATGATAAGTATTATTAAACATACTTAATCTTTAAATACTGTTTTCAATAGATTTTTTTATATAGGAGTGATTTGAATGAAAATAATAGGAGTAAATACAAGTCCAAGAGAAAACAGTAATACAAGTATTGCAGTCAAAACAGCACTTGAGGCAAGTGAAGCTAAGGGAGCTCAAACAGAGTACTTTGATTTAAGTAAAATGAATATTACTGATTGTCAAGGAGATAGTTACTGTAAGTCTCATGATGGTAAATGTGCAATTGATGATGATATGCAAAAGATCTATAAGGCTATAGAAGAATCTGATGCTGTTATACTAGGTGCACCAATATACTTTGGTGATGTAAATGCTACAGCAAAAACATTCATTGACAGATTATATGCATACTTCATGTTCCCATTCACTGAAACATACGGAAATAAGAAGGCATCTCTAATTGTATCACAAGGTGCACCTGATGCAGAAGCATTCACATCAACAATGGATTTACAAACTGGTGGTTTAGAAGCACTAGGATTTGAAATTGTAGATAAAGTAGCTGTTGTTGATAACAATGTTCCTGGAGCTATTAATGATAAACAAGATCAGTTAGATCTTGCTAAGAGTGTAGGAGAAAAACTTGTAGAATAAGTACAGTTTTCTTATTTAACCCCCTTTAATTATTTAATATAACTAATTTTTATTTTTTCATCATTATTAATCATACTTAAAATATAAGTATTTTTAATTAGAAACTTTATAATATAATTATACTTCAGCTTCATTTTTATGGATTATATATGGGGATTATAGATGCAAACGGATTTGCAAGATAAGTGTGGTGTAATAGGAGTATATGCATATGATGAATCTATTGATGTAGCTTCATGGATATACTCTGGTTTATATACTATTCAACACAGAGGACAAGAGTCTGCAGGGATAAGTGTTTTAAAAGAGGGTAGAATTAATACACATGTTGGTATGGGTTTAGTATCAGATGTATTTGATAATGATCTACTTGATATTCTTAATGGTAATGTTGGTATTGGTCATGTACGTTATTCAACTACTGGTGATTCATCATATGAGAATTGTTCACCATTTGTTGAAAATAGGGATGACATTCTTATATCAATGGGTCATAATGGGGATATTATTAACTCTAAAATACTACGTGAAAAACTACGTGATGAGGGGTACTCCTTTAAGTCAACAACGGATTCAGAAGTAATATGTTACATGATTATTGATGAGTATAAAAAGAATCATGATGCAGTAGAATCAATAAAAACAGTTTGTGGACAATTAATTGGTTCATATTCATTAGTTATACTAATTAATGGTATATTATATGCTGTACGTGATCCACTAGGTATGAAACCATTATCATTAGGCCGTGATGATGAGATTGTAATGATAGCATCAGAGACCGTGGCATTTGATTCTCTAGGTTTAGAGTATATACGATCACTTAATCCTGGTGAAATACTGGAAATTAATGAGGGTGTTGAGACCAGTTATTATTTACCTAAATGTGAGCATACTGCAAATTGTATGTTTGAATACCTCTACTTTGCAAGACCAGACAGTATAATATTTGATAAAAGTGTTTATGATGTAAGGCTAAATGTCGGACGCATACTAGCAAAGGAGTACCCAATTGATGCTGATGTGGTAATAGCTGTTCCTGATTCATCAATACCAGCAACACTTGCATATTCACGCGAGTCTAGTATACCTTATGCAGAGGGTTTAATCAAGAATAGATATGTTGGTAGAACATTTATTATGCCTACACAGAAGGATAGAGATCTAGCAGTAAAACTTAAAATGAATACTTTAGATCAAGTTATTAAGGATAAACGAGTAGTTGTTATTGATGATAGTATTGTTAGGGGAACAACATCAAAAACAATTGTTAAAATGTTAAGGGATGCTGGTGCTAGCGAGATACATATGCTTGTTGGATGTCCAGAGATTATAGCTCCATGCTATTATGGTATAGCTATGGCTACAAAAGAAGAATTATTAGCAGTTGATAGAACTAATGAGGAGATCAGGGAGTTAATTGATGTTGATTCTGTTGGATATATTAGTATTGATGGATTAGTTGAGGCAATAGGTACTCCTCGTGATGATCTCTGTCTAGGATGTATCACTGAGGAATATCCAACAATAACGCCACCAGAACTTGATGATGAATAAACTCCTATTTTTCTAATTTTTTATGGATAAATTATTATGGTTGAATTACTAGCACCTGCAAGGGATATGCGATCTGTTAGTGCAGCAATAAATAATCATGCTGACTCTATATATGTAGGTTTATCTGATTATAATATGCGTTCAAACATAGCTAATATTGATATTAATGACTTGGCAGATATAGTTAATACTTGTCATGATAATAATGTTAAGTTATATGTATGTACAAACACTATTGTTGATAATAATCAGGTAGAACAGTTTAGAAAACAGTTACCTATATTAGAATCACTTGATGTGGATGCATTAATAATCTCTGATATGGGATTAATTAATATTGCAAATAAGTCATCTATACCTATTCATCTAAGTATACAAGCTAATGTTACTAATAATGAAGCATTAAAACTATACAGTGATCTGGGAGTAACAAGGGCTGTATTATCACGTGAATTATCCCTAGAGGATATTAAAAATATTAAGAGAAACTCACCAATAGAGATTGAAACATTTATTCACGGAGCAATGTGTGTAGCAATTTCGGGTAGATGTTTTCTTAGTGCATACTTCTATGATAGAAATGCTAATAGGGGTGAGTGTCTTCAGCCATGTCGTCAACCATGGACACTTAATTCAATAGAAGGTAAACAATTACTATTAGAAGAGCCTGATAATAATATATTAGAGCATAGTAGACTTCTTAGTCCACAGGATATGTGTATGATTGAGCATGTACCAGAATTACTGGATGTTAAAATTGATGCATTTAAGATAGAAGGTCGTGCAAGACCATCAGATTATGTTGCTACTGTTACTAGGGTATATCATGAAGCAATAGAATTATATCATGATGGATTATGGGATGAACATATTGATGAGAATTTACTCTCATGGTATAAAGAATTAAAATCAGTATTCAATCGTGGTTTTGATACAGGATTCTATTATAGAAAGCCTGTGATGACTAGTAAGGATAACCAAGCAACCTATAAAAAGAAGGATATTGGTGTTGTTACCAATTACTATAAAAAGGTTAATGTAGCAGAAGTTAAGTTATGGCAGCCATTATCTATTAATGATGAGATTATAATACAGGGAAATAAGACGGGTAGTATAACCCAAACTGTTAAGTCCATGCAGATTGATGGAAAAAATGTGGATAATATTAGTGAAGGATTTGTAGGAATAAAACTAGAATCTATTGTCCGTGCTAATGATCATGTATATAAGAAAATAATTAATGAGGAGTAATATTTATGACTATGAAGAAGATTGCAATATATGGTAAGGGTGGTATAGGAAAGTCTACAACAGTTTCTAACATCGCAGCAGCATATGATAATTCAACATTTGTAATAGGCTGTGATCCAAAGGCAGATACTACTAGAACCCTCGTGGGTGAACGTATACCAACAATACTTGATACTTTAAGAGAGAATAATAATCCAGAGCTTGAAGAAATTGTATATAAAGGTTTTAATAACACAACCTGTGTTGAGTCTGGTGGTCCAGAGCCAGGAGTAGGATGCGCTGGTCGTGGAGTAATAGTTGCAATGAAACTATTAGATAAAATTGGGGCATTTAGTGATGATCCAGACTTAGTAATATATGATGTATTAGGTGATGTTGTCTGTGGTGGATTTAGTGTACCTCTAAGAGAAGAGTATGCAGATGAGGTATATATTGTTACTAGTGGTGAATACATGTCTTTATATGCTGCTAATAATATTGCTAAGGGTATTGAGAAGTTGAAGGGTAATCTTGGTGGTATTATATGTAACTGTCGTAATGTAAAGGATGAGGTGGAAATAGTAACAGAGTTTGCAAGTCTAATAAATAGTCGTGTTATTGGTATTATTCCACGTAGTGACTTGGTACAAAAGAGTGAATATAAAGCTCAGACTGTTATTGAGTCTTTCCCTGAATCTGAGCAGACAAGTATTTATAAGAAGCTTGTTGAGGATATTCTGGCTACTAATAGTTTTACTACTCCTACTCCTCTCGAATCTGATGAGTTTGAGAAGTTCTTTTATTCGTATGTTTAATTAAACCATTTATATGGTTTATATCCTATGTTTTTATATGAATCAACACTTACTTTCAGAGCTTCATCAAAGCTATCAAAATAATACAAATGTGACTTACAATCACAGTCACTACAACCAAATGATTCAATATAATTATCTACTTTTTTATTTATATAAAGGGACACTTCGCACTCAATTTTATTAGTACAGTGAGTGTATATGACTTCCTCTATTTTTGTATTTTTATCTAGTAATAAGTAGTCAACATGCCAATGCTTCTTCTTATCACTTGAAATATGTCGTTTTATTCTCTTAGATAAACTATTGAGTGCCGAGCCTACATAGACATAGTATCCTCTATGAAAATCTATAAATCCTTTTGATCCAACCTTTATTGTACCATCTTTTGTCACATTAATTATTAGACAATAATTACCTTTATCTACCTTTTCATTCCTTATCATAGATATCATTATAAA